>WTCI01000072.1 GCA_013138655.1 Desulfuromonadaceae bacterium
ACTGAGGTGCCGCTGCAGCAACGTGCATGGCAATTTGCTTGCCAAGTTCGCCAACACGCTCATCAGTTGACTCGGTCTGCAATTCAACCAGAACACCAATTTTACCCGCGCCGTGCACATAAGAGGATACTGTCCCCTGGCCGGCAGCAATCCGCTCAAGGCGGCGGATATCCATATTTTCACCGATGGTCGCAATCTGATGGGTCAGTTCCTCGGTAATAGTCCGGCCGGTTCCAGGATAAGGCTGAGCTTTCAGAGCCTCAACATCGGCAACCTCATTAGCCAGAGCGACAGCACCGATACCGGCCACAAATGCTTTGAACGCATCGTTTTTGGCCACGAAATCGGTTTCCGCATTAACTTCGACCAAAGCACCGACTGCTCCCTCAGCAGCCGCAACCACCATCCCCTCAGCAGCCACCCGACCCGACTTCTTGGCAGCAACGGAGAGACCTTTTTTGCGCAGAAAATCAACTGCTTCTTCAATGTTGCCACTAGTTTCAATCAAGGCTTTTTTACAATCCATCATACCGGCACCGGTCTTTTTACGCAGTTCCGACACCATCGCAGCGGTAATACTCACGTTCTTGCCTCCATAGTTTGTAACAGGCGCTTTCGGCCCGCTATGTTCGTTTAATTCAATCTTGTTAAACCAACGGCCGGACCGAAGCCCGGCCGTCGGCCTTTTCTTTATAGCTATATGAGATTACTGGGAAAATTACTCGCCAGCAGCCGGTGTTTCCTCTGCAGCAGCCGGTGTTTCCTCTGCAGCAGCCGGTGTGACCTCTGCAACGACCGGAGCAACCGGAGCCTCTTCCACCTTAGCGGGAGCAACTTCAACAACCGGCTCATCCTTGCCTTCAGCTTCAGTCTGCTTCTGATCCTTACGGCGCTGGCCGCCTTCAATACAGGCGTCTGCCATCCGCGAAGCGAACAAGCGGATCGCACGAATAGCATCATCGTTGCCGGGAATAACGTAATCGATGTTATCCGGATCACAGTTGGTATCGACAACGGCAACGACGGGGATACCCAGTTTATTGGCTTCCTTGACAGCTATCGCCTCTTTTTTCGGATCAATAATAAAAACTGCTGCCGGAGGCTTGGTCATATGCTTGATCCCGCCAAGGTTTTTCTCCAACTTTATCCGCTCACGCTCAAGTTGCAGCGCTTCCTTTTTGGTGTATTGCTCCAAAGTCCCATCTGCCGCCATTGCCTCAATTTTTTTCAAACGATCAATACTGGCCTTGATCGTGGTGAAGTTCGTCAGCATACCACCGAGCCAGCGGTTATTGACAAAGTACTGGTCGGCCCGCAGTGACTCTTCTTTGATAGCGTCTTGAGCTTGTTTCTTGGTTCCGACAAACAGAACCTTTTCGCCTCTTGCGGCCGTATCCTGAATAAACTGGTAGGCAGTTCTGAAATGGCGAACGGTCTTCTGCAGGTCAACAATGTAGATACCGTTGCGAGCGCCGAAGATATACGGCTTCATCTTGGGGTTCCAGCGCTTGGTCTGATGACCGAAGTGCACGCCGGCCTCAAGCAGCTGTTTCATGGTGATTTGCGCCATTTTTCTTACTCCTTCATCCTGGTTAAATTCCTCCGCCCCGATCCTTTCTGCCAGGCCTCCAGTGCTAAACGAGAACCATCCTGCACAGATCACGAAGCGTGCGTAATGTATAACTGGCTGTCTATAACACTCAAGCACAAGGCAAGCAAGTGAAAATTTATCAATTATTGAACACGGGCCACAGCCAACAGACCCAGTCATTATCCAGGCCAGTGGCAAATTTGCTGGCGTCGCAAAAATCCGATCGACTGCGTTACAGCGTTTTTCCAGGACCTTGTGAAAAACTTCTCGTTTCCCATATAAAAACTGGCAGTGCACCCAGCCGGAGTTTCCGGATGGGCACATACTTATATTTACAGACGCATACGGCTGTACTAACATGCGCCACCATGTCAAACTTGCGGATTCATCGATACCTCATCAGGGAGATCAGCACTCCGGTCATTTTAAGCCTGCTGATTTTCACCTTCGTGCTGTTGCTGGGAAGGATTCCCCAACTCACCGAAATGGTTGTCAACAAAGGAGTTCCGGCCACTGAAATATTCCGTCTCTTCAGTTACCTGCTCCCCAGTTTCTTCAGCATCACGGTGCCACTATCTTTCCTGCTCGGGGTTTTGCTCGCCTTTGGACGTCTCTCAGCTGACAACGAATTCATTGCCCTGAAAGCCGCCGGGGTCAGCCTTTATTCCTTGCTCAAACCGGTTTTATTCCTGTCCGTTGTCTTTTCAATACTGACCGCCTGGATGACAACCAGCATCGAGCCCGCATCGAAAACCGCCTTTCGCAACAAAGTTTTCCAAATTGCTGCAAGCCAGGCCAGTGTCGGCATTCGACCAGGGATATTTAACGATGACTTTGCAGGGATCGTCCTTTATATCCGCAACCTGGATGAACGCCGGGGCATCATGAAAGAAGTCTTCATTTCGGACGAACGGGAGGGAGAAATTCCAGCAACCATCGTGGCACGACAAGGGCGCTTTATCCCTGATCCGGAAAATCTCAACCTGACTCTGCGTCTGAGTAACGGCAGTATTCATCGACAGCCGACAAGAGAAAATAAAACGACCTACCAGCTCATCGGCTTCAGCAGTTATGATATCAACCTTAATGTAGGCAAGCAGTTAGCCGCTGAAAAACAACGCAACCGCTCACGCGGTGAACTCTCCTGGGGGGAATTGAACGAAGCCCAGGCGAATGCGAAAAATGTCAGAAGAGCAAATCGTTTTGCCGTCGAAAAACATAAACGCATCACCGTTGCCTTTGCACCTTTCGTTTTTGCTCTGGTCGGAGTCCCTCTCGGGCTGCAGTCGAACCGCTCCGGGAAAGGGGCCGGTTTTGCCCTGGCCCTGGCCATAGCCCTGGCTTACTATTTGCTGCTGAGTATTGCCAGCACCATCGCCGGCAAAGGACTG
Organism: Desulfuromonadaceae bacterium; assembly: GCA_013138655.1. Lineage (GTDB taxonomy): Bacteria > Desulfobacterota > Desulfuromonadia > Desulfuromonadales > Geopsychrobacteraceae > Malonomonas. The sequence continues at coordinate 2,983 of WTCI01000072.1, forward strand.
GGACCGGTCGCCATCGTTCTCTGGCTGCCAAATATCTGTTTTCTACTCGGCGGGTCTTACTTTCTACACTGTACAGCGCTAGAAAAGCCGATGAAAATATTCGTTTGGGGCAAGCAAATGGTCCGCAGGCTGCTGGCCCGGTTTCAAGACCGGAGCGGACAGCGATGAAACTCATCAACCGCTTCATCCTGAAACACTTTTTACGTATCCTGCTACTCAGCTGCGCAGCTTTTGTCGGCATTTACCTGTTGATCGATTTCTTTGAAAAAATTGGTGATTTCATCGATCACAAAGCAACGGCTGCTGACTATTTTTCATTTCTGCTCAACAGCATCCCGCTGATTTTTGTGCAAATCCTGCCCCTGGCAATCCTCATGACCGTGGTGTTAACTCTCGGCACCCTTGGCCGTACCAATGAAATCACCGCCATGCGAGCCTGCGGCATCAGTCTCTGGCGTATTGTTCAGCCTTTTATGCTGCTGGCCCTGGCGTTATCGCTGCTGCTTTTATTGATAAACGAATTCGTCACTCCGTGGAATGCCAAAGAGCTGAATGAACTCCTTGAGTTCAAACAGCAAGGGACGCAACAACTGAGCTACAAAAGAAATGAGATCTGGTATCGCGACAACAACCGCATCATTAATATAAAAATGGCCAACCCGCAGAAGCAAGAACTTCACGGAATAACAGTTTTCACCCTTGATGACTCCCCTAAAATCATCAAACGGGAAGAAACTCAGCTCGCCACCTATCAAAATGGAAACTGGCAAGCGCAGGAACTGACTGAGCGTAAATTTGCCCCCGAAAACGGCGAGCTGACATCAGTGCAAGATAAAAAGCATCAAAGCATGGAATTGAAACGCACCCCGGAAGAGTTTGCCACCCGGGAAGAAAGGAATCGTGAACTGAGTTTTCGACAATTACGCAAACTGGTTTACAAACTGGAACGAGAGGGGATTGATGCAACCCGGCAACAGGTTGATATGCATAACCGGATAGCAGCACCCTTTACCTGCCTGATCATGGCTTTTCTCGGGGTTCCTTTCGCCCTGCAACGAGGACGCAACAGTAACATCGCGTTGGGTATCGGCCTGAGTCTGGGAATCGGCATAGTCTATTTCATCCTGCAATCGCTGATCACCTCTTTCGGTTATTCCGCCGCCCTGCCCCCGCTAGTGGCGGCCTGGGCGACGAATGTTATCTTTTTGCTGTTGGGATTCTGGATGTTGTTGAGTGTGAAGGAGTAGGAGAGGCTGATAGCTGAGCTGATAGGACATTGCTTTTCCGGGGAGCGCGCCTGCGGCGCTTGTGACCGCCCCTCCCCGCCGCTTCCCGTCCGAAAATCGACCTATTTTCCTTCTATGGCAGGCGACGAGCCACTGTCAATCAAAAACCCCGGCTGACAAGGCGAAAACCTCTTAAATTTCACCCGTATCGATCCAACGAGCGTCACTTGAAAATCAGTTGGTTGTGATGTTCGGTTCGTCGTAATCGCTCCAGCTGTCATCGAACGTCCAACATCGAACGTTGAATGGGGAAAATATGAAAGGATACGTCCACGTTTACACAGGCGACGGCAAGGGAAAAACCACAGCAGCGCTGGGACTTGCCCTGCGTGCTGCCGGCGCCGGCTTCAGGGTGTATATTGCTCAGTTTGTCAAGGGAATGCACTACAGCGAGCTCAATAGCCTGGCAAAGTTGGAAGAGTTCATTACGGTGAAACAATACGGCAGGGACTGTTTCATCTATAGAGAACCTGAGAAGGAAGATATTCAAGCCGCTCAGAAAGGGCTCAAAGAGGTCAAAGAGATCATGTGCTCCGGGAAGTATCAGATGGTTATCCTTGATGAGGCCAACATTGCCACCTATTATAATCTCTTCTCCGTGGAGGAGTTGCTGGACTTTATTCGAGCAAGGCCGAAAGGGGTCGAACTGGTGATTACCGGCAGGGCGGCAGACCCGCGAATCATTGAAGCGGCTGATCTTGTAACGGAGATGAAGGAGGTCAAGCATTACTATCAGAAGCGTGTGCAGGCAAGGGATGGGATTGAGAAATGAAAGTAGAGACGCCGATAGGCTGATAGGAAATTGCTTTTCCGGGGATTGCGCCTGCGGCGCTTGTGACCGCCCCTCCCCGTCCGAAAATCGACCGGTTTCCCCTTAAAGGCAAGCGGCAAACCACTGTCAATCAAAAACCTTGGCTGATAAGACGAAAACCTCTTAAATTTCGCGAAGCTTGCCGCTTTTCACCCGCACTAACCCAACGAGCATCACTTGCAAGTCAGTTGATTGTGATACTCGGTTCGTCGTAATCGCTCCAGCTGTCATCGAACGGCAGATACTCGATCATATCTTCGTAGATGGTTTCCGGTGGTGGCTTGCCGAGATGCTCCATATGCCACAAGCGCAGATGTTTGAGGATTTTTTCGATGACCGGCGCATCGTTGATGAAACTGACGATCTTCATCTCCGCGCCGCACTCGGGACCTTCCAGCGGATCGACTTCCCAGACTTTTTTGATGCACTCTCGTCAGGTACAGAAGGGGATTTTTTTCGGTTGCTGTTCGGGGATATTCAGAATTTCAATGGTTTGGTCGTTGGCGGCGGAATAGGCAGGCATACAGCAAACTTGTAACATCGAACAATCTTCAAAAAGCCCCGACCACTTCCGTGATCGGGGCCTTTCACTCAATATCGATAGGTATCCGGCTTATAGGGCCCATCGATCGGTAGCCCGAGATAGTTGGATTGTTCATCGGTCAGGACGGTCAATTTGGCCCCCAGTTTACCCAGATGCAGCCTTGCCACTTTCTCATCGAGCAGCTTCGGCAACACGTAAACTTTGTTCTCATAACTCTCGGGATTGTTGAACAGCTCAATCTGAGCCATAACCTGATTGGTAAATGAAGCGGACATCACAAAGCTCGGGTGACCGGTCGCGCAACCCAGGTTCAGCAAACGTCCTTCGGCCAGCACAATAACCCCGTGTCCATCCTCGAAAATCCAGCGATCAACTTGTGGCTTGATGTTTTCCTTTTTGACGGAAGGATCTCTTTCAACGGCAATCATTTCAATTTCATTGTCGAAGTGACCGATATTGCCGACGATGGCATTATTTTTCATCTGGCGCATATGCTCCAGGGTGATGACATTCATATTGCCGGTGGTTGTCACGTAGATATCGGCATAATCGAGGACATCCTCAACCCGTTTGACTTCATAACCCTCCATCAATGCCTGCAGGGCACAGATCGGGTCGATTTCCGTCACAATCACCCGAGCCCCCTGGCCTCGCAATGATTGGCAGCAACCTTTACCGACATCTCCATAGCCACAGATCACCGCGACCTTGCCGGAGATCATCACATCGGTCGCCCGCATGATGCCGTCGACCAAGGAATGGCGACAACCGTAAACGTTATCGAATTTCGACTTGGTCACCGAGTCGTTGACGTTCATCGCCGGGAACAGCAAAGTACCCTCTTCTGCCATCTGATAGAGACGATGGACACCGGTCGTGGTCTCTTCCGTGACTCCCTTGATTGAAGCAGCGGTCCGGCTCCATTTGCCCGGAGCTGCGGCAATGGATTTTCCCAGAGCTTTGACAAGTTCGCTCCAGTCTTCCGGATCCTCATCGGAGATTTCCGGAACTCCGGATTTTTCCCATTCGTTACCTTTCAACACAAACATGGTGGCATCACCGCCATCATCGAGAATCATATTCGGATATTCCCCCTCCGGCCAGTTCAACGCCTGTTCGGTACACCACCAGTACTCCTCCAGGTTCTCTCCCTTCCAGGCATAAACCGGTATCCCTTGTGGATTTTCTGCCGTCCCTTCCGGGCCGACAGCAACGGCCGCAGCTGCGTGATCCTGGGTGGAGAAAATGTTGCAGGAACACCAGCGCACCTTGGCTCCCAGGTCAACTAAGGTTTCGATCAACACGGCAGTCTGAATCGTCATGTGAAGAGAGCCGGTAATCAGCGCACCTTGCAGTGGAAACTGGTCAGCATACTCTTCACGCAACGCCATCAGGCCGGGCATTTCATCCTGCGCCAGCAAAATCTCTTTCCGGCCCCACTCGGCCAGGGAAAGATCTTTAACCTTAAAATCACTAAAATTGGACACTTTGTTTCGCTCCTTTGACAAAGTCTAATTTTCAAGCTGTCTGTTTAGCACAATTTGCTCCTAACAAACAAGTTTTTGGTCGGCGGAGTGAACATGCCTAATCCCAGATCCACCAGCACGTTATGGACATAGACCCGCAAGCTTCATTTTAGAGCCCATTTCATCGGGGCGCTACGATTTTCACCTGCGATCCATGAATTTTGTAGAAAGTGGCCTCCTGTAGGCCGTTCTGGGTGCATTTCGGGCGCAATTGACCCTTGATGGTCATTTTTGGCCGCTACGGAGGGGCATTATCTCTGGCAACAGACCGTAGGTGGCCCCTTTGCTGCTATCTGTGCAATACGCTCTCGAATCTGTAGCAGCAACGCATAAGCCGGTTGTCGGGGGCTGATGAGGATTTGCAACTGACGCGAGCGCTCCCGGACTTGTCCTGCCAGGTTGATCAGCCCAAAGCGAACCGCTTTGAGGCGCTTGCGGGCCCAGCTCTTTGGCAAGACCAGACGCTTCATTGCGGCATTAAGGTTCAAGGCGAGGATCATGATGCCCCACCAGGCGGCATTTTCTCCAAAATCTCCAGAGGGGAGTTTTCCACCAGCAAGGTCGTCTTTCATGACGGCATGAACCTCTTCGCTTTTGCCGCAGCGCTCACGATACCACTGGATCAGCTCATTGCCGTCCACGTCCCGATTGGTGACGATGCCCCGAACCTTGTAACGTTCACCGCTATGGGTCTGAACCTGGCCGGGGTCTTCGGCTGTTTCGCATCCGGGTAGCTCCAATTGATTGCGTAGCAGCTCTCGGGTCGCAACATAACGATAGCTGGGGCCGTTTTTATGGTGGCCGACCCAACTGGGGACATAGCAGACTTCGGCCCACTGCTGCCCCGTTTCGTGCTGGCGGCCATCCGCTTCAGTGCGCAGTACCGGAAACCATTGATCCTCTGCCACTTCGCGTACGGCCTGACGGAAGCTTTCGGTCACATTGGCTCCGATGGCGAAGTCAATGGTTCCGAAACGTTCGTTGCTCCCTTCGGCACAGTAGCGGAGCAGGTTCTGTTGGTATCCGGCGGTATCCGAGCGGACACAGACCTTCTCGACGCCCTCGGGGAGCTGCTGCAATGACTCCTGCAAGAGGCGCAGTTGCTGGTGTCCGGCGGGGACGTTCCCATCGCGAAACTCGGAAAGGATCACCTGGTCCTGTTCAAACCAGTAAACATTGAAGGGCTGATAAGCCTTGTAATGCTGGTAACACCAGAGAGCCTGGTCTTTCTCGCTACCGACCAGCGTGGCATCCATATCGAGGGTTGCCAGGGACTGCGGCGAACGACTCTGGACAAAGGCGACCCAATCCTGATTGACCTTCCCCAGGGCTTTAAGATTTTCGCTGGCTTCGGGGATGAAGGCGCTGTGGGCCTGACGTTTTTCCTCTTGGTCAGAATCATGAAAGGCAGCCAGGTAACGAAACACCGGCGAGGCCGAAACAAAGGTCCGGCGGCGTTCCTTGCGCCAACGCCGCTCAAGGGAGCGCCGTTCACGCCGGGGCAGCCCATAATGTTCCACCTTGCGCATGACCCGACAGAGTCCTTCGTCAGCCTCCAGTTTCTCAAGATCGGCGACACAGTCACCACCAGCCAGGTTCAGCAAAATCAGAGCGATAACGATCTGATGGTCGCTCCAGCCCTGATTGCTGTCGCTGCGAATATTGAGATGACGACAGATGGAGTCACGCAACCCCGCCGCCTGCGCTAGATCAAGGTAAGCTGGAAGTCCGGCAAGAGCTGTCAGGCCTGCGACACGGTTCTGATCTTGGTACTGGAATGGAAGAACGCCTTGTGCCATAATTGTTTCACCTCGTTGATGATAGTTTTTTGTTGTCAAAACTATACTATCTGCTTGATTGATCAAGCGCAACGAGGTTGTTTATTTTTTTGGCGGTGAATCAAGGAAAGGGATACTTTACATATTTCCGTACTCCTGATAGTAAAAGTGTATTGTATTTACGTGAAAGTGTCGAGGGTTTTGAGAGAGAATATACAGTAAAATCAAATCGAAAGGAGGTTGGTAACAGACCTAAACTGGTAAAAAGGGAAAAGCCTGTTATATCGACCAAGAAGGAATGGAGGATATAACATGGCGAAAAAGAACAAACTAAATCATCATTTATAT
>WTCI01000108.1 GCA_013138655.1 Desulfuromonadaceae bacterium
TTCTGCGGCTGGCTGCTTGGTCGGCTGCAATCCGGCCGAAAAAACCAAACGGATCGGGAAAATCTGTTGCAACAGATTTCCATCCTGGAAACCCGGCTGGCTGCGGAACAAAAAACTCTCGCAGAAAAACTGCACTCCCTGGAAGCAAATCGGCAGCAGACTGAACAGGCCTTTCGTGCCCTGTCCGCCGAGGCATTGGCAGCAAACAATCAGTCTTTTCTCGATCTTGCCAAAACCGCCCTTGACGGTTACCGGCAACAAGCCCGAGGTGATCTGGAAAATCGCCGGCAGGCGATCGATCAATTGGTGAAACCACTCCAGGAATCACTGTTAAAAGTCGATGGTAAAATCCAGCTGCTGGAGCAGGCCCGCAGCGGCGCCTACGCCCGACTGGATGAACAACTGAAATCTTTACTGAACAGCCAGCTCAAACTGGAATCGGAAACCGGAAACCTGGTGCGGGCGCTGCGCACCCCGGCGGTCCGTGGCCGCTGGGGGGAGATTCAATTGCGCAAAGTGGTCGAAATGGCCGGGATGCTCAATTACTGCGATTTTGTCGAACAGGAAACCGCTGACGGTGGCCGCCTGCGGCCGGACATGATTATCAAACTGCCGAACGGCCGCAACATCGTTGTTGATTCCAAGGCCCCGCTGCAGGCGTATCTGGAATCGCTGGAAACGGAAAATGATGCCGACCGCAAACTCTGTCTCAAGCGCCACGCCCGGCAGATCCGTGACCACCTGCAGAAGCTTTCGGCAAAGAACTACTGGGAGCAGTTTCAGCCATCTCCTGAATTTGTCGTCCTGTTCCTGCCTGGTGAAACCTTCTTTTCCGCTGCCCTCGCCCAGGATCCCGGATTGATCGAAGCCGGTGTCGATCAGAGGGTTCTGCTGGCAACCCCGACGACATTAATCGCCCTGCTGCGATCGGTCGCCTACGGCTGGCGCCAGGAGCAGCTGACCGAAAACGCCACGGCAATCAGCCAACTGGGCCGGGAACTCTACGACCGACTGGCGACGTTGACGCAACACTTCAGTCAGATGGGCAAAGGACTGGAAAAAGCTGTCGACAGCTACAATAAGGGGATGGCGTCCCTTGACAGCCGGGTGCTGGTCAGCGCACGAAAATTCAAGGAATTGGGTGCCGGCAGCAGCAAAGAGATTGAACCGATTGAACAGATCAACAAGCTCCCGCGCTCACCACAGTTGCCGAATCCTGAAGAGGATTGAACGCAGATCATTCGGGTGATGTGGCAACAGTGTCTCTATTAAAATAGGAACACTCCCCCTGTTTCCAGGACTTCCGCGTCCCCAAGACTTCCGTTATCTGCCCATTTAACGAAACAGACTATCCTTATCCGGCAATCGGATTTTTTTGCAAATCTGCGAAAAACGCTAAAACTCTTTCCCATAAATGCAAAACCTTATTTTGTCGCTAAAAAAAACTCGGATTTTTCACAAAAAGCCAATGAAACCAAACAATTAACAATCAAAACAATTTTCTATTCTCATCAAAAATCCTCCTCAATAGAACAAAATCATTTTGCAGATCTGCGAAAAACTCCATTTACAAGAAAAACCCACAAACCCGTAACTCACTGTAATCACAAGGCAAATATATTTTTTTGCGGTTGGCATGCTCGTTGCGATAAGAGGAGAGTGCAAGATCATTCTTACTGCAGGAGGAGTTCCATGGCGACATGTCCCTACTTTGATCACGCTAAAAAATTCTGTGATGTAGGTGAAGACTACATATCTCCATATGACGTTGTTGCGATGTCCCAATTTTGCTCCTCCCGTTATCAGAAATGCGACAAATTTCAAGAACTGACCAAACGTCATCCGGAAGTTTTGGAACAGCTCGGCAGTATTGAGATATCCAAAAAATCAACCCCATCAACCCCTTTGGTATCGCCGCGCCATCACGCGAACCGCGCTCCTATTCAGATCAAATTCAACAACAAGTGGCCATTGTCTTATCGCCTTAAATACGTGATGTCCAATTATCAATCAAATGAAACATCAACAGAGGAGAAAACTACCATGCAACCACAAAAAATCAAAAATCGCGGCCTGCAGGTCGTGCTGGCCGGTCTCGGGATCAACCTGGCATTGGGGATTCTGTACACCTGGAGTATTTTCAAGGGTGCCATTGTCGATTCGATTGCCGCGGGTGGTGAAGGTGCTTTTGCCTGGGATGCCGCCAGCGTCAATGACCCCTATGCCGTTGCCTGTCTGGCTTTTGCCGCAGCAATGATTCTGGCCGGGAAATGCCAGGATAAATTTGGCCCCAAGGTGACCTGTGCCATCGGTGGCCTGTTGGTCGGTACCGGGTTTGTCTGGATCTCCCAGACAACCGACTACTTGGCTTGGGTGGTCGGGTTTGGTCTGTTGGCGGGAACCGGAATCGGGTTCGGTTATTCGGCAACAACCCCGCCGGCACTGAAATGGTTTTCTCCAGCCAAGACCGGTCTGATTGCCGGGATCGTTGTTTCCGGGTTTGGCCTGGCTTCCGTTTATATTGCCCCGTTGGCTAAATATATGCTGGCTACATTCGGTCTGCAGCAGTCGATGATGTACTTCGGGATTGCTTTTGCGATCGTAGTCTCTGGTTTTGGAATGCTGATTTCCAACCCGCCGGAAGGTTATGTTGCGGATCCGGCTGCCAAACAAACAGCTGCCAAGGCAGTTGCGGTAAAGGTTCCCGATCTCAAGCCTTCACAACTGTTCACCAACGGAAAATTTTACACCCTGTGGCTCTGCTTTTTCGTCGGTGCCGGCGCCGGGCTGATGGTGATCGGCAGCGCCAAGGGTCTAGCTTCGGCTTCCATGGGTGAAATGGCCTTTCTGGTTGTCTCCATCATGGCGATCGGCAACGCTGCCGGACGTCTGGTTGCCGGTGTAGTATCCGACAAAATCGGCCGTGCAACAACGCTGTGTATTATGTTGGTTTTCCAGGCTTGTATGATGTTTGCCGCGCTCCCGATCCTGGGTGGTGAGACCAGTAACCCAATCCTGGTGGTTCTGCTGGTGACTGCCATTGTTTTCAACTACGGAACCAATCTGGCGCTGTTCCCCTCTTTTGCCAAAGACCTTTGGGGCATGAAAAACTTCGGAATGAATTACGGAATACTGTTCTCGGCGTGGGGTGTCGGCGCATTTGTTCTGGTACGGGTTTCCGAAATGCTGAAAGTAAAAACCGGCAGTATGGATTCTTCCTTTATCGTGGCAGGAGTTCTGCTTCTGGTGGGTGCTATGATGTCATTGTCGTTGCGGCCGCAAAAAGTTGCTGCACCGGCAACCGAACCGGTTTTTGCCGAAGAGGAAGATCTGGTTGTGCAGAAAGCTCAAGATTAATCACCTGCTGATTATGCTAAAGAGAAGGGCCTTGCCGAAAGCAAGGCCCTTGCAGCGTATCTTTATATTACGGAGGCCGTCATGAACGATATCTCTTATTCCAACCAGCAGAAAAATTTGCCGCCCTGCGGATTATTGGCCTTGGGAATCAGTCTGTTCGCCTACATTTTCTGCCAGGCCGGCCTGTTTGAATCTTCAGTATATTACCTGGGCATTATTCTGCTGATTACCGGAGGGATTCAGATCATGATCGGTATGCGCAGTCACCAACAGGGCAACTCTTATGCCGCCGCAATATTACTGCCTTTCGGTTTTTTCTGGTTATCGATTATCGGTTATGAAATTTTCCCAAAACTGGGGTTTGGGCAGCACCCCGATTCCATTGCCATGTTTGCTTATTTGACTATGTGGACAATGTTTGTCGCTATCCAGTTTCTCGGGAGTTTCAGACGAAATCTTACCATGCAATACCTTTACGGAACGCTGATGGTTTGCCTGCTGTCATTATCGATAGACCAGTTAAGAGAGGATTGGGTTTTTCTCGCAATCGGCTGCGTCTTCGGAATTGTTGCCGCTTTTGTTGCAATATCTACTGCCCTGACACAATTCTCTGAACAATGGATGGGACGGACCATATTCCCACGGGGAAACAGTTTGTCAAACTAGGAGGCTGTCGGACTTTCCGGTATTTGTGAAAATCGACGTCCATAAATTCACTGAGACGGATTTTGTTTTTCTGTGAAGGTCCACCGTCCCCGTTTTTAGCCGGTTTTGCCCTGAAATGCTTCAAGTCCGACAGGCTCCCAGTACAATGTAAATCTTAAATGTTCGCAATTGATGCGATTTCTGCTATAGTTCTTCTTACAGTCAGGGAGGACGAGGGAGGACGACATGGCACCGCGCTACAAAGTGACATTGACAAAGGAAGAACGAAGCGATCTTGAGGCCATTTCAACCAAGGGGAGACGGGCCGCTCGGACCGTATTATATGCTCGTGCATTACTCCTGCTTGATGCAGGCGAATATGGTTCGAAATGGATTGTTTCGCAGGCTGCAGAAGCCTTGGGAACAACGCCTCGCAGCCTTGAGCTCCTAAAAAAAAGATTTGTTGAGAAAGGTCTTCCTGCCGCCATTGAACGAAAGAAGCGCGAGACTCCTCCGCAAGAAATTCAATTCGACGGTGAATTTGAAACCAAACTTTTAGACCTGGCATGCTCGGAGGCCCCGGAAGGTCGAAAACGGTGGACCATGCGACTATTGGCTGAAAAAATGGTTGAACTGAAAATGGTATCGAGTGTTTCTCCGATGACGGTGTGTAGCACTTTAAAAAAAATGAACTTAAGCCTCACCTGAGCGAATACCGGAAAATACCGCCCGACCAAAACGCCAGCTTTGTCGCGGAGATGGAAGATGTTCTCGAAGTATATGCTCGACCGTATAACCGAAAATTTCCAGTTGTGTGCATGGACGAATCAAGTATACAGCTGATCGGGGAGGTGCATAAGCGGGAACCGTCGGACGATTCTGGTCAAAGCGAAAAATCACCGACCACCTGCCATGCAGGTGGTTTGAGGAAAGCCCCTTTCAGGGGCTTATGTTCATAGTTCAGTTCTGCTTGCCGATCCCTTTCATTCTGACACTGAAGGTCCTCTTGAATCATCTTTTCATCCGACTCTACTTACGCAACATCCTCGTGACCGGAAGTTCTTGCCCGTAAAACCCCGTCTTACACCTTGAAATTGACGGTGTCTCTGGATAAAATAGAGACACTCCCCATGGTAATTTTGTACTGTCCACTGGTACCGAATAAAATCTTTCCCATGCCAAGAATCACTCGCATAAGAAATATGGGGAGCGTCTCTATTTATCAAAAAAAACGGTGTTATAAACAAACAGTTGAAAAAATGGTATTCTCAAAGTAACTTGGAAGGAGAAGAACTCTTTAGACCGGGGTTGATAAAGATGAAATTAAGCCGACAAATGACTTTTTTGGGACTGGTCGCGTTAATTTATTACGCTGTCCTGCTGGCGTTGGGTGTTGTCAGTACCGATGTGATGCCTCAATTTCTGATTTCGGCAATCATCTTCTTATCGGCCGGGCGGTTGTTGCGCAACGCGGATCGTCATCTTCCCAAAAAAGAGGTTGATGAAAAGTCTGAAAAAAAACAACGCGCAGAACCGAACTGGGCCTTGTTGACTCAAATACTCAACTGGGTTATGGCTGTTTTGATCATCTGTGCTTTGGGGCTGTGGGTCATGAAACCGGTCGGGGTTTCGTTTTTCGACATGCTCCCCTTTAAAGACATGCTCCCTTTTTAAATAGTTTTCATCCAGAAAAGGGCCGTTTCCAGAGGAACATTGAATCGCCTTTTTCAGATAAATATCAACCCAACATATCTTCCTTGCGCAGACCGTATTTTTTCAATTTACGATAGACAGTCGCCATGTTCATGTCGGCTTTTTTCGCTGCTTCTTCAATATTCCCATCGACCGAGCTGAGCAGTTGTCGCAGGTAATCAATCTCAAAGCGTGCCAGGGCGTTATTATAATCGTCACTGTCAACTGAAGCCTCTTCTGTTTCAATAAACTGAGCCAGGGTTGCCAGGCTGATCTGTTGTTCCGTTTCAATCGTTATGCAGGCTTCAATGACATTTTTCAGTTGCCGGATATTACCGGGCCATGAATATTCGCTTGCCGCACGTTGTGCTTCCGGAGAGAGACCGCCGATATCGGTCTTGAACTTTTTGTTCTGTTGGACAATAAAGTGCGCTGCCAACAGCGGTATATCCGGCCGACGTTGGCGCAGCGGCGGCAGGTGCAGGTTGATTACATTGAGTCGGTAGAAGAGATCCTCGCGAAAAGTCCCTCGCTCGATCTCTTTCTCCAGATCGGAATTGGTTGCCGAGATCAATCTGACATCAACCTGGGTCGAGCTGGTATCGCCGATCCGCCTGAATTCCTGTTCCTGTAGAAACCGCAACAGCGTCTTTTGCACAGTCAACGGTAGATTGCCGACTTCATCCAGAAACAGCGTTCCACCATCAGCGGCTTTGAGCAGGCCATCTTTATCTGCATCGGCCCCGGTGAAAGCACCTTTTTTGTGGCCGAACAGCTCGCTTTCCATAACCGAATCAGGAATGGCGCCGCAATTGATGGCGATAAAGGGCTGTTCTTTGCGCGGGGAATTGTAATGAATAGCCTGAGCAATCAGTTCTTTCCCGGTTCCTGATTCTCCGCTGATCAGAATCGACGTGTCGCGGACAGAAACTTTTTCCACTTTGTCGAGCAATTGTTGCAACACTGTCGAGGCGCCGATAATGTTGTCAAAATTGAATTTTCCCGCCAGTTCCTGGCGCAATTTCTGATTTTCTGTCATCAACTGATTGTGATTCAAAGCATTGCGCACCCGGAACAGCAGTTCGTCCGGCTCAAAGGGTTTTGTCAGCATGTCATAGGCACCCCTGCGCAACGCCTGGATCGACATTTCCACCGTGGCAAAGGCGGT
>WTCI01000193.1 GCA_013138655.1 Desulfuromonadaceae bacterium
CCGGTGATAGCGGCGCATTTTTTACCATGCAAACCAGTTCTTCAATGAAAACTTATGCTCGGATTGTGGATGAGAGTTTTTCCAGCCCGACAGTTACTTTAGAACTCGAAGCGGGGATGATCGGACAGTTTGAGACCGGGTATAAAATTCGCGTCATCCGTCCCGCGACTTTAGTTGATCTGAGCGGTGATTGGACCATTGTCGGTGTAAACGAGGGGAATAATGAGATTACTGTCACTGATGCCGGTTATGTTGCCGGGACGATTGAGCTTGGCGATATGATCGTACGCAAACTCGTCGGTGAGGCTTCGCCAACCGTTATCAATTACTGGTTACGCCCGACTGAAAATGCCGGCACGAATAATTTCGAGTTGGTGAGAGGTGACGGCAACTCCAGCAGTGTGGTTGCAAGTAATATAGGTTTAGATTTGGCAAGTAATCTGGTTACCTTAGATTTGACCTATCTGATGTCTGACGGAAATGAACTTGACACGACAACGGATTTTGATCAGATCAGGGCCGTCCGGGTGAACATTTCTGCTGAAACTGATAATACCAAAACCGGCCTGGCAAACTATTCCGGAGTCAAGCGCCGCACTTTACAGACCTTGGTCAAAATTCGGAATGCTTTAGGGGAGTGACGATGAAATTGACAGGTAAAATGGCAATAGATTTCTTTGGCAACCGTATTCATAACGAGAACGGGTTCGCTTTAATCCTGACAATGGTCATGTTGGCAACCCTGAGTATCTTGGGTGTCATGGTTCTGAATTCCACGAATACTGAATTAAGCATAACGAGCAATTCTAGGACGAGGAGCGATGCTTTTGTGGCGGCCGAACTGGCGACAGAATACGCCCAGCAAAAGGTCATTGATGATGCTGGCGATATCGATGACGGCACGAACTATGATCTGATAGATGACGATGACGATATTGCAGGAATTCTCCCGCCCGGGATCGAACTTGAAGCGACTGGCCGCAACGAAATCGATTTTTACACCGGCCTGGCACCTGCAACAATGTTGACTCAAACCAGTACCGATTCCTATCAGAGCAATATCTATCGTACCAGTGGTTCAGCAGCAGGGGCCGATGGTGAAGCGGCATATTACCGTGTCTCGATAGAGGCCAAGGCCAGAGGCCGTTCGTCGGCTCGGGTTGAGACGCTTTTTGTCAATCGTGGCGGGCATGTTTTTTAGATCAGCAAAACAGGATAAGCAGGTAAGGAGAAGTTATGAATAAACGAATGATCTGTTTCTGGAGTTTGCTTCTGGTTTTTGCTCTTGCGGGAACATTGTATGCGGAACCCGATTATTACTATGGTGATGCAAATGTTTATACCGGGTCATCGGCGAATGTTCCTCCGAACATCATGCTTTTATTCGATGTGTCACAAAATATGACCGAGACAGGTTCCGCTATTAGTTATGAGCCTGATGCTGACTACATTGGTGATTATGAAAGTCTTACTGACCCAGACGGTAATCCCTATGAAAGTGACTACATTCCGAACCGGGTCTATGTGCAAAATACCACGGGGACAGCCAATGACGCAAAAATGACTGTCATCGATGGAAACGATGGATATTACGTCTCCTGTGATAGTGCGCGTGACGCACTTTTACAAAATGGAATTTGGATGGGGAGTTTGGCCAAAGGAGAGTGTGATGACAAATCAGCAACCACTTACTACACAGGTGATATGGCTTGTTTGATGTTTGAACTGAGTCAAGTGGCTCAATCCGCTTGGTCATCAGGGCAAACTTACAGCGTAGGCGATGTGGTCGAAGGGAGTGTCGATGACTCTGACTCATTGTATAAATTTGTTTGTGTCCAGGCTGGGGAGCCGGGTGGTTCGGAGCCAGGTTGGATTCTTGGTGAAGTACAAATTATGGATGGAGATTACGTCATTTGGGAACCGGCAAAATCAGCACTGGCCGTTGCTGCCAGTGTTCTTAAGTTGATTGCGAAAGAACTGGGAGATACGGTGCGGTTAGGGGTATCTATTCTCAATGAAAATAATCAGGGGGCGGACATTTTACAGCCCCTAGTTTTGCCTGTCGGTGAAGATCTAGTCACATTTAATGGGAAAATGGATGATTTAGCATCTCTCAACATTAGTGGTAACCACTGGCAGGTGAATGAAGCCTTGTGGGATATTGGTGCATATTATAATGGTGATTTAAGTGAGGCGATTTCTTCAAAGGAAAAGGGCGCGACATACGATCCAGCAGCGGAATACTGGTGTCAGTCTAATAATATTATTCTTGTGACCAGCGGTTTGGATAGTGACGTGTCCCAAACCAAAGGTCTGGTAGAGGATCTGATCACAGCCAATCTGGATGGCACTTCTGTAGATGAACAGGGAACGTCTCTAGATGTTGCAAAGCACTTATACGACAATCTTGACCCCTCATATCTCGATACTGAGGAACACTCTTTCCACGTTAAAACCCATGTGGTTCAGGTTCTTTCTGGTTTTTTAGAGCAACTTTCTGAAACGGCTCACCATGGGAAAGGACAGTATTACTCCCTTGAAAGTGCAGAAAAACTCCAGGCAGTGTTGACAGCTCTTATTACAGGCTTACTTGAAGCTGACAGCTCTTTTGTCGCTCCTGTCGTTCCGGCTAGTCCGGAAAACCGAGCCTATAGCGGTCAGCGTATCTACCTCGGTTTTTTCAAGCCGATGAATGATGAACCCTGGTACGGGAATCTGAAAAAATTCGGCTTGAACAGCGCAAGCCAGATCACTGCTTTTGATTCCAGCGGAGATTTGGTTAAGGCGACGGATGATGATGGTTATTTTCTTGTGGATCTCTATGGTGATCCGACCTTGAGTTCTTTCTGGAACACGACTCTTGATGGGGGGGCGGTCAATGCGGGCGGAGTGGGTGAAAAACTGCTGACGCGTACGTCGGCTCGCGCTATTTACACCTGGCTGGGGGGGACTAAGGATTTGAATGATCCAGTCAACGTCTTTTCCATTGCGAATAGCGCTATTAACGTCACTGCTCTCGGCCTTAGTGATGGCATGAGCCCTGATGCTGCCAACCTGATCAATTTTATCCACGGTCTTGATGCCTATGCACAGTTTTCCACAGACACAACGGCGAAACGGCCCTGGATTCTGGGCGATATCATGCATTCAAAACCGGTGGTTTTGAATTATTCCTCCTTTAATCCCGAGGCGGATGATGATGGTGACGATGTCCTGAATGAGGATGATCCGACTACTCCGGTTGTCAATGATTCCTATATTTTTGTCGGCGGAAATGATGGAATGCTTCACGCTTTCAGGGATGTCAGCGGTGAGGAAGCCTGGGCTTTTATTCCCCCCGATCTTTTGAAAAACCTGCAATATCTGTCTGATACCGACCGACACTATTATTTTGTGGATAGTTCTCCCGTTATCTATGTTTACGATGCGGATGGAGATGGAAATGTCGAAGCTGGCGACAAGGCAATTTTGATTTGCGGTATGCGCCGCGGTGGCGGCACCAATAACATCACTCAGCCTGTGGATGGAGATGCTCCTCCACCATCGCGTGGTTCGTACTTTGCTCTGGATATCACCAATCCGGAGGACCCACAATTTATGTGGCAGATAAATAGTGAAGTCGATGATTTTGGTGAAATGGGTCAGACTTGGAGCTTGCCCCGATTAACAAAAATGAAAGTCGGCGGTGTCATTAAAGTGGTTGCCGTGTTTGGTGCAGGTTATGATACCAATGAAGATCTGCGCTATGGCCCTAACCAGAATTTTCCTGATGATACCGATGAGACAACCAATACCTCGATGGCGCCTCCCGGCGAAGGGGATGTCATAAGTGCTGGAACCGCTACCCACGCGCCCTCAGACAGTGATTCTGATGCCTTTTTTCCTCGTGGGCGTGGTATTTACGTGGTTGAGGTGGCGACCCTCAGTGACGGAGTCCCGGGCTTTGGTTCAAGCGGCCAATTGATCTGGAGTTACACCAATGCTGACAACTCAGCCATGAGTTATTGCATCCCCAGTGATCCTCTGGTCTTAGATCGTGACAATGATGGTTACACCGATCATATTTATATCGGTGATACCGGCGGTCAGTTATGGCGTTTCAATGTGGCTGATACCGCTACGACGGATAATTGGACCGGAACACGTATTTTCACCGCGAATGTTGATGGCTCAACCGATGTCGGGCGCAAGATTTTTTACAAACCGACGGCAACGGTTTCCGGAGATGATACTCTGCTCTATTTCGGCACCGGGGATCGCGAACATCCGTTGAATACCGCAGTTGTCGATCGTTTTTACGTTGTGCGGGATCGGGAAAGTGAAGATCCGACACCATGGCCACTGACAGAAACTAATCTGGTTGATGTGACATTGGACAACCTGCAGAGTTCAACTATTTCTGCAGAAACTGCCGCAACGCTTCGGGCAAAACTGACCCCTCCATACTACACGGACGGAACAACGGTATATTATGGTTGGTATATAAAGCTGGACGAGAATGACGGAGAAAAAGTTCTGTCCAATCCAAAAGTTTTTTCCGGAACGGTTTATTTCTCTACTTATGAACCTGCATCTATCGATTCATCAGACGATCCTTGCGAAGGAAAACTTGGGCCGGCACGCTTGTATGCAGTAAACGCTTTGACTGCTGAAGCCGTATTTAATTTTGATCTGGAGAATGATGGAATTGCAACAGATGAGTCCGATGGTGTCGTTCTGAAGCGTACGGATCGGACGATTAGTGTTGGCGACGGGATCGCATCAGAACCGCTGGTTCTAGTCAATAATAAGGGGGTCGTGTCGATTATGGTCGGTCGGGGTGGCGGGTTTTTCAACTCCGGCGGGATAGAAGCAATTGATCCGGTCTTTCCGGTTTATTGGATGAAGTGGTAAATCATGATGCGGTTGCTGATTCTTTTCATCGTATGTTCGCCTCTTTTGGTTGCCGGAACTGTTGCAGCGGCAGAAAAAGAACCCATTATCAAGGTTGTTCGCGTTGAGCCTTTGCAATTTAATGCCGTGACCGGATTGACGATTGAACCGATTTTGGAGGATGCCGCAGGGGACTACTACAGCTTTGAATATCGGTGGTTTTTAAACGGTGAAGAATCGTTGTTTGAAACAACAGAAAAGTTTCCAGGAGAGCTGTTGCGCCGTGATGACGAGATTTCTGTCGAGGTGACGCCCATCGATTCTTCCGGAAATAAATTGGCGCCTTATGTGACTTTACCGCTTAGGGCAGTGAATGCCTCCCCGGCTATTGGTTCAGTGCCGCCGACAAGATTCAGCAATCAGGGCTTCCGATATCGCGTTGCGGCAACCGACCCGGATGGTGATACTGTCAGCTACCATCTGGAAGAAGGCCCTGAAAATATGCTGATTGACAGTTCGACCGGGGAGCTGACCTGGGTGTTTGAGCAGTTGCCGGAAGGCTCATTTCCGGTGTTGATCGTTGCCGAAGATAACTTTGGTGGGCGTGCCGAGCAGAGGTTTGAACTGAACCTGTCCTTTGTGCCGAAAGGGGAGGCAAAAAATGAATAAGCGTGGTTTTACCCTGATTGAAGTCATTGTGGTCATGGCTGTTTTAACGATTATGCTGGCAATTTCAGCACCATCTCTAATTGACTGGCGGCAAAATGCAAAAATTAAGGAGGTCGCGCGGGATATTTTATCCGGTCTGCGTCAGGCACGGAGTATGGCGGTCACGGAAAATCAGAACATTGAGGTAAAAATAAATCCAGTTACCCATCAATTAAAATTTAATGACGTGGTTCAGAAAACCTTTCCAGATAATATTAAACTTGAAGTAGCTGAAGAGGCTGAGGCTTTGACGAGTGCAGCGGAAAAATCTACAATTTTTGAACCTCAAGGTTCCTGTAACAAATTGCTTAAAGTTAGGGTTAACGAAGATCCGTCCCTTGAGATCAAAATCGAATCAAAGGCTACCGGGTTGGCTCGATTACCTTGACTCTTATTTTGTGCGGTTTGTTTTAAGGCTCTGATTGTTCTCATTTCCTTATTTGTTATCAGTAAGCTCAAGTATTTCTTGAGCTTTTCTTTTTGGTTCTGGATTTTTTTCTTTTACAGTTTGTGGATCCTCCATTATGCTGTGCAGCGTATCGTTATTTTTTCCAAAGGGGGGGGATGGAATGATGAGGCGTGCGTGTGGATTTACCTTGTTGGAAGTTGTGGTGACCGTTGCCGTGATGGGAATTATGTTGACGATTGCTCTACCGGCATTGAAACCATTTTGGGCGGGCACTGCTCAGAAAGAAGCAGCTAGAAACGTCCTGGGGGCGCTACGTTTTGCGCGGAGCAATGCCATCAGCAACAATCTTGAATACCATGTGGCCTTCGATCTGGATACACAGAGCTACTGGCTGGAAGAGGGTGATCTGCCTAGTGACAGTAACGTCTGGAACAGGATTCGAGAATTTGGCAGTTTTCCGGCCGGGGTGAAAATGGCCACCGGGTCGACTTGTGACAATAGAGTTGGTGACGGCGATCCGACGACGGCTGACAATGTAATCCAGTTCAACCCGAACGGCACCTGTGGCTCAAGCGGAATGGCGAGTGCGCGTTATATCTGTGTTCTGGATACCGATGAGACGATAAAATTCAAAAGCGGATTGCCCTCCAGTATCACCGGAAGGGCGATTATCAAGCGTTAGGTTGTCATTACTGGTCGCTAGCTCAAGCTGGTATTGAAAAATTCATAGATAATCGAAAATAAATCGATTTAGTATGTAAAAACGTGTTATTCTTGCCTTTATGAAATGGGCGAAACAACTCAAACAATTTAACAATATTCCTTTCGGTCATGGGGCTTTACTGTCGCTGTTGAAAGACTATAAAAGACCGAATGACAAGATCTCCCGGATGCTTGCCGAGGGTGACATCCTGAAGATCAAAAGGGGATTGTATGTTCTTTCCAGTGAGTATCGAACCGCCCCTGTATCAAAGCCGCTACTTGCCAACCTGATCTATGGTCCCTCCTATGTCTCTTTGGATTTTGCCCTGTCTTACTATGGCTTGATTCCCGAAGGGGTATTTGAAATCAGTTCGATGACCCCTAAACGGGTTAAGTACTATGATACCCCGTTGGGCAGATTTACCTATACACATTCATTTGCGTCGCTATACGGGATTGGTATTGTCAGCGAGGCCAGTGCTGACGGAAGCTGTTTTTTAATTGCCAGCCCTGAGAAGGCGTTGTGCGATAAGGTGGTTTTCACCAAGAAACTGTCTGCTACGTCAGTGAAGGCAATGCGGACATTTCTGACCGAAGATTTACGGATTGATCTTGAGGATCTGACGCAGTTGGATTTAGCTATTATCGGCCAGTGCTGTGACTGTGGTTACAAAACGCGGCAACTCAATGCCCTCTATCAGGTTGTAGAGGCTGGTGCATGAGCGTTATCGATCAGATGCTCCAGAAGTATGATTTGACCGCCGATGAGGATTACACTAACGCGTTACGCGAGGTGATGCAGGAAGTAGCCCTTGCCGGACTGTATCGTGGCGGTTTTTTTGAGCAGGCGGCCTTTTATGGCGGGACTTGTCTACGGGTGTTCTACGGCCTGAAACGTTTCTCTGAGGATTTGGATTTCTCATTATTGAAGGCGGATCCTACGTTCTCTCTGGAGCCTTATTTCAGGTCGATTAAGGATGAGTTTAACGCTTTTGGCTTTGATGTTGATATCTCAGCCAAAAAGAAGAACATACAAAGCGATATTGAATCAGCTTTTTTGAAGAAAATGTCCAGTATTTATGATGTGCGGGTTTCTGGACGCAAAACGATCAGGATTAAATTTGAGGTGGATATCTGCCCGCCTCTGGGATTTTCTGTTGAAGAAAAGTTGCTGATTCATCCCTATTCATTTTATGTGAAATGTTTTTCATTGCCCGATCTGTTTGCCGGGAAGATGCATGCCCTACTGTTTCGGCAATGGAAAAATCGGGTGAAAGGGCGTGATTGGTATGACTTTGAGTGGTATGTCAAGCAGGGTGTCGAATTGAATCTGACACATTTTGTTGAAAGAGCATCGCAAAGCGGTAATCTGCCGAACTACAGTTTACAGAACACTGATTTTCTGGAGCTGATTCAGCAGAAAATACAGCAATTGGATGTCGATTCGGCCCGTCGTGATGTAGTGCGATTTATCAAGGATCCGCAGCAACTTGAAATATGGTCACAAGAGTATTTTTTACAGTTGACGCAGATGATGAGGTTTGTCCAGAGAGATCCCGGTACACCGGGATCTTTTTTTACGAAGGGGTAATGCGTTTGCTTGACAAAAGACTCATCAACCTGTTTTCCAGATCCCCTCGGAAACCTCTGCATCGTCGGGATATTGCCGAAATGTTGAATCTGCGCGGTGGTGAACGCAAGCAATTGACCGGAATTTTACGGAAAATGGTCGAGAACGGCATCGTCGAGCAGCGAAAAGGGGCTTACCGTCTGGCTCAGCAGCAGGAATCTGTGGTCGGGGTGTTTATTCAAACTTGGCAAGGTTATGGTTTTTTGCGGTTGGATAATGAAAACCAGGAGGATTTGTTTATCCCGGCAAAATGTGTTGCAACAGCGATGGATGGTGACCGGGTTCAGGTGCGCAAGCGTTTTTCATCACGGGACGGACGACCCTATGGTGAAATTGTCGGGGTGCTGGAGCGTGCGCACAAAAAACTACTCGGGAGTTATCGGCAGCTGGCCAGGGGCGGGGAAGTCTGGCCGCTTGACGTGAAACTGGGTCGGGGTATCCGGGTCGGGCAGCAGGATGATGTTAACCCGGGAGATATCGTTGAAGTTGAAATTGAACGTTTTGCTTCCGGCACCAGTTCGTCCAGTGGGAGAATTGTTGCTGTCCTCGGAGCTGCTGATGATCCTCAGGTTGATATTGAAACGGTCATTCGCAGCCATGCCCTGCCGCATCAATTCTCTTCTGGGGTGCTGGCGGAGGCAGCAAAGCTTGGTGCCGAAATTGCGGCAGACGAGATTGGCCGGCGACGCGATCTGCGTAAGCTGCCTTTGCTGACGATTGATGGTGAAACGGCCCAGGATTTTGACGATGCCGTTGCTTTGCGTAAAGAGGAGGATGGAACTTACCGGCTGTGGGTGTGTATTGCCGATGTTGCCCATTACGTGACAGAAGATAGCGCGCTTGATGCGGCCGCCCGTGAGCGGGGGACCAGCGTTTATTTTCCCGGTTATTGTCTGCCGATGTTACCGGAGGCTCTGAGTCATGGGATCTGCTCGTTAAATCCGCAGGAAGATCGGCTGGTGATGACTGCCGAACTGCTTTTCAATCCGGCAGGGGAGCGGTTGACATCGACGTTTTACTCCGCAGTGATGCGGAGTCGAGCGCGCCTGACTTACACTGAGGTGGCTGC
This sequence comes from Desulfuromonadaceae bacterium, assembly GCA_013138655.1. GTDB lineage: Bacteria > Desulfobacterota > Desulfuromonadia > Desulfuromonadales > Geopsychrobacteraceae > Malonomonas. The sequence continues at coordinate 9,391 of WTCI01000193.1, forward strand.
CTGTCTGGACCAAGCAGGCAAACAGCATTTGTCCGTTGAAATTATCCACCAGTTACAGGAGATGAGTGCATTGGCCGAATCTCTCGGCAGCATGCGCAAAGAACGGGGCAGCCTCGATTTGGACGTGCCTGAGGTGGACATTGTTCTCGATGAAGCCGGCCGACCGATTGACCTGGTGAAAACGGAGCGAACCAAAGCACATCGGCTGATTGAGGAGTTCATGCTGGCTGCTAACGAGGCGGTGGCGACCTTTCTGGAGCAGCATAACTGCTCGTTTCTCTACCGCATCCACGAGTCGCCTGCTTTGGATAAGCTGCAGGATTTTCAACAGTTGGCTGCTGAATGTGGTGTCGGATTGGTACTTGGGAAAAACTTGCAGCATGATCTGCAAAATTTACTGGCTGAAATGACCGATCGGCCTGAAGCACGCTTACTCAATCAGCAACTCTTGCGCAGTTTGCAACAGGCCCGGTATGCACCGGAGAATAAGGGGCATTTTGGTCTTGCGGCGCAGTGTTATTGCCATTTCACCTCACCGATTCGACGTTATCCCGACTTAAGCGTGCACCGGACACTCAAAAAGGCCTTGTCGGTGACAAGGTCAAAAAAAATAGCCCCTGATGCCGCGTTGTTCGAGTTGGCAGTTGATTGCTCAGCTAAGGAGCGGCGGGCCATGACCGCAGAACGGGATCTGGTTGCATTAAGGTGTTGCCAGTTTATGGAAAAACACCTTGGCGAACAATTTTCCGGAATAATCTCTGCTGCCACCGAGTTCGGTTTTTTTGTCGAACTGGAGAACATTTTTGTTGAGGGCCTGGTGCATGTCCGCAGTTTGACCGGCGACTATTTCACCTTTGACCCGACCACCCGGACCCTCATCGGGGAACGGCGACGGCAGACATACCGGGTCGGGATGCCGGTCCGGATCAAGGTGCTGAAAGTTGAGAGCGGGCGACGACGGCTTGATTTTACCCTTGTCGAACAGAGATAATAGCCGTTAATATCCTTTTGCGATGACAATATTGTAAAAAACTCCGAACAGGTTCCCTACTGATGGACATTCTTAAAGCATCTCCGACCCCGGATTCCGCTATCGGCCCCTGCGCGGTGACCCTTGGTAACTTTGACGGTGTTCATCTGGGTCATCGGGAACTTTTCCGGCACCTGATCAGTCAATCCAGACAACTGTCTTGTCAATCGGTTGTGTATACTTTTGATCCTCACCCGCTGAAATTTCTGCAACCGGAAAAAGCGCCATTACTGCTCAATACTCCGGCGGAAAAGCAGCGCCTGATTGCTGCATCGCATGTTGACCTCTTGATTGAGGCTCCTTTTACCCGGGAACTGGCAAGCCTTTCCCCGGAGCAATTCGTTGATGATATCCTGATCGCTGCGTTACAAACGAAAGCACTGGTGATCGGCTACGATTATGCTTTTGGTCGGGGACGGTGCGGAGATGCCGAGTTTTTGCGTCGTTACTGTTCCGCTAAGGGGATTTCTGTGGAGGTGTTGCAACCGGTCGGTGCTGACGGGCAGCCTTACAGCTCAACCCGTATTCGCCAGCTGGTTGCGGATGGGCGGGTTGCCGACGTGGTTTCCCGGCTCGGTCGTCACTATAATCTGGAAGGGGAGGTCGTTGCCGGAGAGCAGCGTGGTCGTGAGATCGGTTTTCCGACGGCTAATCTGCTGACGGAGAAAGAACAGTTGCCGGCACCGGGTGTGTATGCCATCAAGGTCCGGCATAATTTGCAGGAGTATAGCGGGGTTGTGAACCTTGGCCGTTGTCCGACTTTCGGTAACGGACGTTCAACGATTGAGGTTCATTTGATCGATTTTTCCGGGCAACTCTACGGCCAGCGCGTTCGCATCTATTTTGTTGAGCGTTTACGCGATGAACAGAAGTTTCCCAATCCACAGATATTATCGCAGGCCATTGCTGCGGATGTATTGCGTGCCCGGCAGATTCTTGGTGCCCGGCAGATTATCCAATTTCAAGAATATCTGTCTTATTGAAAGATTAGTTCTAGTGAATTAAAAAACAATATGGTATAGTTTTTTGTCCTGAGATCTGTTTTTGTAGAAATAGGAATGGAAGGGGTACCGCCGGATGAGTGCAGACCGCCTTGGCGAGTTGCTGGTTCGTAACCAGCTGGTTTCTGATGATCAACTTGCAAAAGCCGTTACTGAGCAAAAAAAAGAGGGGATCCGTCTGGGAGCCGCTCTGATCAAGCTCGGCTATATTCAGGAAACCGACCTCGCCTCATTTTTGTCAAAACATTATGGTGTTCCTTCAATCAACCTGACTGAGTTTGATGTTGACCCCGCCGTTGTGTCGCTGGTTCCTCCCGCAGTTGCCCAGAAATACCAACTGGTTCCAATCAACCGTGCCGGCGCGACCTTGATTGTGGCGATGGCTGATCCTTCCAATATTTTCGCCATTGATGACATCAAGTTTATGACCGGCTTCAATGTCGAGGTAGTGGTTGCTGCCGAAGCAGCGATCAAAGATGCGATCGACAAGTATTATGATCAGAGTTCTTCGCTGGCAGATGTCATGGAAGGACTTGAGGATTTCGACGATCTCGAGCTGGTTGAAGATGCTTCGTTGGAAGATGTCGGCGAGTTGGAAAAGGCGAGTGAGGATGCTCCGGTTGTCAAGCTCGTCAATCTGATTCTGACCGATGCGATCAAAAAGAAGGCCTCGGATATTCATATTGAGCCTTATGAGCATCTTTTCCGGGTGCGTTACCGGATTGACGGGGTGCTTTACGAGGTGATGAAGCCACCTCGCAAGTTGAAAAATGCCATTACCTCCCGTTTGAAGATCATGGCAGATATGGATATTGCTGAGCGCCGTTTACCGCAGGACGGTCGGATCAAGATCAAATTGGGGCGCGGTGTTGAGATGGATTATCGTGTCAACTGTTTGCCGACCCTGTTTGGCGAAAAGGTTGTTCTGCGGCTGCTTGACAAAAGCAATTTGCAACTCGACATGACCAAGCTGGGTTATGAAGAGAAGGCGCTGGAGTGGTTCAAGCGGGAGATTCACAAGCCGTTCGGGATGGTTCTGGTCACCGGGCCGACCGGGAGTGGGAAAACGGTTTCTCTTTATTCGGCACTGTCGGAGCTCAATAAAGTCTCTGAGAATATTTCGACGGCGGAAGACCCGGTTGAGTTCAACTTTGCCGGGATCAACCAGGTGCAGATGCATGAAGAGATCGGTCTTAACTTTGCCGCAGCCTTGCGGGCTTTTCTGCGTCAGGATCCCGATATCATCATGATTGGTGAGATTCGCGATTTTGAGACGGCGGAAATCGGCGTCAAGGCGGCCCTGACCGGTCACATGGTGCTGTCAACTTTGCATACCAATGACGCTCCCAGCACCATCAACCGTTTACTCAATATGGGCATTGAACCTTTCCTCGTGGCTTCGGCGGTCAACTTGATTTCAGCGCAGCGGCTCGGGCGGCGGGTCTGCTCGGAGTGTAAAGAGCCGGAAGAGCTTTCCAAAGATGCTTTAATCACGGCGGGTGTCTCGGAGGCGGATATCGGCAAGTTTACCACCTATAGAGGGCGTGGTTGTGCTGCTTGCAATGAGACCGGTTACAAAGGGCGGATCGGTATTTATCAGGTCATGCCGATGTTCGAAGACATTAAGGAGATGGTTCTGTCCGGGGCCAATACCGCCGAAATTAAACAGGAATCGATGCGCTTGGGGGTCAAAACCATGCGCCAGTCAGCTTTGACCAAACTGATGGAGGGAGTGACAACCTTGGAGGAAGTCCTCCGCTGCACCATCGGTGATGATTAAATCACGGGTGACGTGCGAGGTTTCAGGTTCGACGTTATGATATCGAACTTTGAACCTGGAACCCAAATCCTAAAAGGATTTTATTTGTATGCTGAATATGCATCAACTGTTGAGGGCGATGATTGAAAAAGGTGCTTCAGATTTACACCTTTCCACCGGATCCTCGCCGCAAATTCGTATCGATGGCCAAATGGTTGTGTTGAATACTCCGGTGTTGTCTCCGGCCGAAACCAAGCAGATTTGCTACAGTGTTTTAACGGACGCCCAAAAACGCAAATTTGAAGAAGAAAACGAGCTTGATCTGTCCTTCGGAGTCAAAGGGCTCTCCCGTTTTCGGGGTAATATTTATATGCAGCGCGGAGCTGTTGCCGGTGCCTTCCGGGCCATTCCTTTTGAAATAAAAACTTTTGAAGATCTGGGCTTGCCGGCAGTGGTGCGGACTCTGTCGCAAAAGCCGCGGGGACTGATTCTTGTAACCGGTCCCACGGGCAGTGGAAAAACGACCACCCTGGCGGCAATTATTGATGAAATTAACAGGTCACGCAGTGAGCATATTATTACCATAGAGGATCCGATTGAGTATCTGCATCCGCATAAAAAATGTCTGGTTAACCAGCGTGAAATCGGGGCGGATACCCAGTCTTTCAAAAAGGCGTTGAAGTATATCCTGCGGCAGGATCCTGATGTTGTTCTGCTGGGAGAATTACGGGATATCGAAACCATTGAAGCCGCGTTGACGATCGCTGAAACGGGGCATCTTTGTTTTGCCACCCTGCATACCAATTCCTGCGTGCAGACCATGAACCGGATTATTGATGTTTTCCCGACCACTCAACAGTCGCAGGTTCGGACGCAACTTTCCTTTGTCCTTGAGGGGGTTTTGTCTCAGAATTTGATGAAAAAAGCGGACGGTAACGGACGTTGTATGGCTCTTGAGGTGATGGTGCCGAACCCGGCCATCCGTAATTTGATCCGTGAAGACAAGATCCACCAGATCTATTCGCAGATGCAGGTCGGCCAGGATAAATTCGGCATGCAGACGTTGAACCAGTCGTTGTTTTTGTTGGCTCATTCGCGCCAGATTACCCAGGAAGATGCCATGGCGCGTTCCCCGGATATTGATGAATTGAAGCAGATGTTTGCAAATCCCAGTGCCATTCTGCGTCGTCAGAAAGCAGTTATTCCTGGCCGCGGTAGGTAAGATGGCGTCGCAAAAAGTCCGACCTACTGCGTTACAGCGTTTTTTCAGGACCTCGACATACCATATGTATGCCTTCACCCCTGAAAAAC
>WTCI01000334.1 GCA_013138655.1 Desulfuromonadaceae bacterium
GGGCCAGCGGCGGTATCGACAGACTGTACTCCACCAGAGCCCCTTTGCTTACCTTTAGCATCCGCCACCTCCTTTCGTAACCTGCGCGTGGATGGTCTGTGCCAACTGCCCGGCGATCCGGGCATCAGTGTGATGGGAGGCGACCGTTTGCGGCGCCACCGTAAGATGATCAATTCGGTAATCAGCCCGCCAGCTCAGTCGGCCCAATTCATCCCCCAGCAGTCGGGCGATGCTGTCGGCCCGATGCTCAAATCCCGCGGGGAGTTGCAATTGAATACGCTCGATGGAGATGTTCATAGACCCTCCTCCGGCAACCAGCGGGCCAGGGCGCCAAGGTCTTGAGGATTCAATTCACGGCCGTCCTTACCCAGCTCACGCCATACCGCCAAGGCCACATGTTTAAGACCGATGGCCTGTTGGCGGCCGGCCGCGAGATAGGCGGCATGCATGGCGGCGTTGTGGATCGCCCCACCGCTCATGGTCAGAGCCCGGCCGAGGAAGGCCTCATCCAGGTCTTTCTCACGTGGTGCCCGCGGCGGCAGCGTGCGTTGCCACAGCAGGGTCCGCGCCTCGGCATCCGGTCGGGGGAAATCGACCACCACATGGAAGCGACGGGCAAAGGCCGGATCGAGGTGCTGACGCAGGTTGGTGGTGAGAATCACCGGCCCATGATGTGATTCGATGCGTGAGAGCAGGTGACTGACTTCCATATTGGCGTAACGATCGCGCGCCTCTTTGACCTCGCCACGTTTGGAGAACAGGCTGTCGGCCTCATCAAATTGCAGGATCATCGACTGGCCATGGGCGGCATCAAACAGGCGATTGAGGTTCTTCTCAGTCTCACCGATGTATTTGCTGACCAGGCAACCGAGGTCGACACGATACAGCGGCCAGCCCAGGGTATTGGCAATCACCGCCGCGGCAAAGGTCTTGCCGGTGCCCGAGGGTCCGGCGAACAAGGCGACCGGCCCACCGCAGTGGTCCCCGCCCCATTCATCGATCACCGTCCGGCCCTGCTCAACCCAATAGAGGAATTCTCGGAGGTGCTGCAGGCGCTCGGGGGGCAGGATCAAATCATCCCATGCGGCATCGACCTCGACACGGATCGCCCCCGGCGGTGCGCTGACCTGTTGCGGCCAGTCCATCAGTCGGGCGGTCACCCCGGCGCCGGGATAAAGGGTTTGATATGGTACGGGGCCTTCCAGATAGATCAGGTGTGAGCGCCGCAGCGGTGCGGATTCATCCAGCAACGCAAACAAGGCACCGCTTTCCTGTTCGTCCAGCGCCAGGAGCTCACGCACCAGGGCCAGGGTCAGATAGGGTTGCGTCTGACCCGGTTGCAGTTGTTGATAAATCCAACCCAGGCGTGGTTCGATCTCCGGTGCCAATACCATGGCTACGACATCATAGGTCAGGGCATCCCAATGCGGAGCGGCAATACGCGCCCACGGGCTGTCACCGGTCCACTGGCGCAGGCCATCCACCTGCGCCTGCAGTTCTTTGAGACGCTCCAAAACCTGTTCCGACAGCATTTGACCGAGGCGTTCCTGTCCCAGGCAGTAGGTCAGCAACTCGATGCGTGCCCACTCTGCGCTCAGCCCACCCAAAGGGATGGATTCAGGCACGGCGTTCATGGCGTCACCTGATAAAGGTTGATCAGCAAGGGATTGCTGCGCACCGTGAGGGTGGCGCCGTCGCTGCCGCGGGTATAGCTGCGCTGGGCATAGAGTACGGCCTGGCCGCTGTGATCGGTAAAAGGCATGGCGATACTGACCGTCGTCGCAGCACCGACCTGCTCGGGATCCAACAGCGGACTGCCGGCCGTGGTAACCAGTGTCGCGCCCTCCCGGCGCCAGCCCAGACTGCTGTCCCAAACCTCCCAGAGCAAGGTGACGGCACTGCCCGCCTCACCGGCTATCCAAACCTCGGGCGAGAAAGCCGCCAGTTCAGAGCTGCCCAAGGCAAAGCTCAGGCTCTGGGCACACTGGCTGTTATGCACCAGGCAGATGGCGGGCGCCCAGTCCTCCCAGGCGGTGTCCACACTGCGCGCCAGAACCTCGGGCGGCTGGGCGGTGCCGGTAAAGGCGGCATGGCGGGCATCCATACGGCCACGGGCCTCGCTGCCGGTCATCGCAACCATGGGGCTGCCGCGGAACGGTTCACGGGGAATCACCGGCACCAGAGAGAACTCATAGGCGACGGAGGGACGATAGGTTACGTCACCCTGGGTGCTCCACAGGTTGTTGATCTCTTCCAGGCCGAGGGTATTAAACACCACCTGCATACGCACCTGCTCACCATTCAGGTCCAGGGGATCGAGCACCGGTTGTTCATGGAACAAGCGCACCACTTCACCCAACAGGCGCAGGTCGTTCTCCCCCGCGCTGACGGAGTCCTCAGCCACCCCAAAGGTGGTGATCAGGCAATGCAGGCGTAGTCGCCAGATCTCATCGGAACGGATATCGCCAAAGAATCCGGAGGGTTCGATGCGATAGAAAAACAGATTCACCCGGTGATCGTTATCGGACTGGCCTGGCGCCGCATCGCCGGGCAGCCCCATCATCATGCGAATCGAATTGGTACTGGCATCCAGCCCCAAGCCGACAAAATCGGTGATGGAGCGACAGGCACGTGAGATGGTGGATTGCGGTAAGGCCATCGCTATAACCCTCGCAGATACAGCCGACTGACCAGGTCATTTCCGGCAGGTCCCGACGCTGGCTGAGTTCTGGGTTGCGGCTCCGGGGCCGTGACGGTGATATCGATCTGGCCGATGTGTACCTGGGGAGTCTGGGTATGAGCTTGTTGTTGCACTGCTGCGGCTGATGAACCTTGTCTTTGCGACTCATCTACCACATGCGAGGTGATAACGGTCGCAGACCTTTCCTCGGACTCAAATTGACGGAAGGTGTGAGGTGGCGTTGATTGTGCGTCATCTTCATGCAATGCCTCATGAGCCGGAGCTGAAGATTGTTGTTCCTGTTCCTCGTCACCCTCGCCGACAGTGTTGATGTCGCGTGACATTTCAACAGGGCCTTGTTCAACTGAACGGTAAGGCACTTCAGTACGCTCAGTGTTTGTCTGCGGCCTTGAAAGTATTGTTTCACCACTTTTGTCCGGTGCTTGTGTAGTGGTCAGCTTGTCAGCATCATTTTCAACATTAATAGAATGAGTTTGTTCAGGTATCTGTTGCCCTGCCTTTTTCATCACACACTTTGCTTGTAATGGTGTATTGGGATTAATCGACAAAGGACGCGGCAAATTTGACGAGGTTTGTATTTGCATTTCATATGTTGTGTAGCGACTTTGTGAAGTTGTTTCCGGATCCGCTATTGATTCAACAGGCACCGACTTTTGAGCCGGCCCTGCCGTTTCAATATCAGGCAAAGGATGTTCCCGGGTCACTGATGGCGTTACGCTTGTCTTTACCTTTCCCATTGGTTCACTTTGTGCGACTGATTCGGAAGATTGATAAGACGGAGGCTGATAATCCGGTCGTGAATCTGTCTTTTGATGTGCAGCATTTGTAAAACGCATACGACCACCCTGTAGCGGTTTACTGTCTCGAAAAATCGACTGTAGATAACCCATGTCACACAATCCTCAGTTCGTTCCCAACCGGAAACTCCGGACGGAAACTAGTTCCTCATGCCGCGTGCACGATCGATTAAAGATAAATAGGTACTGCGCCGTGCCCGCGGCAGGGCGAGGATCTCGGCCTCACTCCAGTGATAATGCATGGCCAGTTGATGAATCTCGGAAAACAGATTTTTCCCTGCCGCGCCCAAGCAGCTGTAGGGGCTGATCTCAATGATATTCTCTGCATCACATTCCGGGCAGGTCGCTTGGATTTGATTCGCCACTTCAGGTGCGACCGCCTCCATCGCGGACTCGATAACCTGGATATCTCTGTCTGTTAAGTCACTGACATCAGCATCACAGGACTCGATCAAGCAACGTGTCAACAAGGTCATGAAGGCCTGCCGCTCATCATCCAGGGCCGCGACAACTTCCTGATCGCTGCCATTCGGCACACGGAATTTCAAACGGCCAATCGCACTATCGACTTCAACAAAGGGATAAGCAACGCCTGCCCGTTTAACGGGAAGTTGTGATTGGCGAATCGAGACATCAAAAGGTGCAGCACATTGATGGCATTGCGCGGTAAGCCAGATGGAATCATGCCCTAAATGGATAGCCAGCCGGCGCATCAGGTACTGACGGTCACCGACGCTCAGCCGAGCCACAGCCTCATATGTGGGACTGTCATCCGCCAGTGAGTCAAGGGCCGAAGGCAACACGGCACTGACTTGTTGCGGCAGCTTATCAGCAGTGCGACCAGACTCGGCCAGCGCCAATTCCACCTCGCCGGTAAGCGGCTTAAAGTGAAATTGGCGTTGTCGTGACTCGTTATTCCAAAGACCCCCGGGCAACATCAGGATTCAGTCGGCTCAGTGACGCTGGTATCGCGCTCCCAGCCCTCATGCTGCAACGTCAGGGTTTGAATACCTACCGTGTTCATGCTCCCTGCATCCAATTCCGGCAGCGCCTGAAACTCGGAGACCCAGGCCCGGTAGAGCTTATAAGAAATAGCCACCTGGCCCTGGAGATTAAGCACATTGATGACGATGTCTTTGCGGTAATTTCTCAGCGAGATCCCGGCATCACCTTCGATGTTGTTGACCAGGTTGGCCCAGGTTTCAAACACCGGATCATGGGTGAGACCTTGCTCCAGGATTACCGCTTCATACGAGGTGCCGCCGGGCATCACCCGTTCATGCGAAGGGTCACCGGCACTGCGCCATTTTACCGTCTCAGTGGTCTTCTTCAGGGCACCCATCTTTTTCAAACCGGCGACAGATTGGCCGTCGATCAGAACCTGGAATTTAAAGGTGCGATAGGGATCATGCCGATGGGCATTCGCTGGAAACAGGGGAGCTGCCATTACGTTTTCTCCTTTATGGTCACTGCTGAATTTATCGATTCATCCAAATAGTCATAAGATGGCTAAGCAAAAATTTCGTCCTACAAGGCGTAGTGGTTTTTCAGGGGCGAAGGCATACATAGTGTATGTCGAGGTCCTGAAAAAACGCTGCAACGCCGGAGGGCGGACTTTTTGCAACGCCATCATTGTTGGGCCACTTTTTGTTGGATACGTACGATGACAAACTCCGCGGGTTTCAACGGAGCGAATCCCACGATAACAATCACCTGGCCGCGGTCGATATCATTTTGCGTCATGGTGTCACCCAGCCCGCAGCGCACGAAATAGGCGTCCGAGGCCTTCTCGCCCTGGAAGGCGCCGGCCCGGAACAGGCCGTTCATAAAACCTCCGATGTTACTGCGCAGAGATGCCCACAGGCGGTGATTATTCGGTTCGAACACGGCCCATTGGATACCGTTATAAACACTCTCTTCGATGTAGATGGCGGTGCGGCGTACCGGCACATAACGCCATT
>WTCI01000325.1 GCA_013138655.1 Desulfuromonadaceae bacterium
GGTTGCTTTCCAAACTGGTTGGGGTTGTCGATGAGATCGGTGCCGCCAACAATATGCAGGTTCTGGCCGGTGTCGAGCTGACCCATGTCCCTCCTCGGTTGATCGCCGCAGCGGCGAAGTCGGCGCGCGACCATGGCGCTGAGTTGATCGTCGTTCACGGTGAAACCATCGTTGAGCCGGTGATGGAGGGAACCAACCGGGCCGCCATCGAAGCGAGCGTCGATATCCTTTCGCATCCGGGACTGATCAGTGCCGAAGATGTGCAGTTGGCCGCCGAGAAGGGGGTCTGCCTGGAAATTACCACCCGTAAGGGGCACTCGTTGACCAATGGTCATGTCGTCAATCTGGCGTTGCAGTACGGGGCCAAGCTGGTCATCGACAACGATGCGCACGCGCCTGGCGATCTGGTTTCGCCGGAGATGTCACGGATGGTTGCCCTGGGGGCCGGAATGACGGAGGAACAGATCCGGCAGGCGCGGAAAAACTCGGAAGAACTGGTCAAGAAAGCAAAGGGCTGAAACCGTTGAATCTCTAAAAATATCGGGGACAGAAGTTACTTCTGTCCCCTTTCAATTTGCCGATGAGGAAATGATGAACAAAAAAGACTTTGCATTTCTCAAGGAGTTGGTCGAAACACCAAGCCCCTCCGGTTATGAACAACCGGCCCAGCGGGTTATCCGTGCCCAGCTCACAGCGCATGCGGACGAACTGAGTACCGATGTCATGGGCAACCTGATTGCCCGGCTTAAGGGGCAGGGCGGACCGAAACTGATGCTGGCCGGTCACTGTGATGAAATCGGCTTCATGGTGCAGTTTGTCGATGATAATGGATTTATCTTTTTCGGGGCCATCGGCGGGGTTGACCCGCACTTGTCGCCGGGGCAGCGGGTGCGCATCCATTCAGCGGGGGAAGAGATTAACGGTGTCATCGGCAAAAAGGCGATCCACCTGATCGAACCGAAGGATCGCGATACGGTGATCAAACTGAAGAAGCAGTTTATTGATATCGGTTGCAGCAGCCGCGAAGAGGTGGAGAAACTGGTGCAGATCGGCGATCCGGTGACCTTTGCCGTCGGGGTGGAACGGTTGCAGGGGGATCGCGTTACCTCGCGGGCTTTTGATGACAAGATGGGAGCTTTTATTGTCACCGAAGTGCTGAAAAAAGTGAAGCAGCAGGGGGGCGCCGACGCAGAACTGTATGCGGTGTCGACGGTCCAGGAGGAGGTCGGTCTGCGTGGTGGATCAACCAGTAGTTACGGAGTGAATCCTCATGTCGGGATCGTTGTCGAGGTCACTCATGCCACCGATTACCCCGATGCCGAGCTGCAGGGGATCGGTCGAGTTGAGGTCGGCAAGGGGCCGGTGATCGCCCGTGGCGCCAATATCAATCCGGTGCTCTTCGAGCTGCTGGTCAAAACGGCCGCAGAGGAGAAAATCCCGATCCAGATCATCGGTGTGCCGCGTGCAACCGGCACCGATGCCAACGTGATGCAGCTGTCGCGCGGCGGTGTGGCGACGGCGTTACTGGGGATTCCGTTGCGCTACATGCACACCCCGGTCGAGGTCCTGTCGCTGGTTGACCTTGACAATGCCATCTTGCTGTTAACTGCTGTGGTTAAGCGGATTGACAAGGAACATTCCTTTATCCCGCAGTAAGTATCCCCCGGCAAAGCCGGGGGGGCTGTTGTACTAAGCCTCCCTGAAATATAGTTGCTCCTTTTGCGGCTTCTCCCTTCTCAACCCGGCGGGCTAACCTTTCTCCAATCCCCGCAGGGCCTTCGTATAAAATTTTTCGACATACTCCTTGACCATCCTTCGGGCGGAGAACCTTGGCGCGTTGCTCTTAATGGTGTCTTTCATCACCCGGGTCCAGCCGGTAGGGACGCCGTGGCCCGAAACCCGGTAGTAAAGGGGAATGATTTCTCTTTCCAAGAGCTCATAGAGTGCCTCGGCATCCTTTCGGTCACGGTCCCCGTCGTTTTCTCCGCCACCGAAGGACCAGCCGTTTTTGCCGTTGTAGCCCTCCAGCCACCAACCGTCGCCGATGCTCAACTGGGGGACGCCGTTCAGCGCCGCCTTCATACCGCTGGTGCCGCTGGCCTCCATGGGGGGGATCGGGGTGTTGAGCCAGACATCCACGCCATGCACCAGGTACTGGGCCAGTTGCTCCCCGTAGTCCTCCACGAAGGCGATCCGGCCGCCGAATTCGGGGTCCCGGGCGGCATTGAAGACCTCCTGCAGGATATGCTTCCCGGGCATGTCCGCAGGGTGGACCTTGCCGGCGAAAACGATCTGCACCGGATGCCAGGGGTCGTTGAGGATTTTTTTCAGGCGCTCCCGGTCATGAAGGATCAGGTTGGCCCGCTTGTAGGCGACGAAGCGGCGGGCAAAACCGATGGTCAGGACCGTGGGGTCGAGCATGGCGCCTTCGGCCAGGATGATGGACGGACTGATGTGGTCTTCGATCCAGCGTTTCCGGGTCCGTTCGCGGATCACGTTGACCAACTTGTTTTTCAGCCAGAAATGGGTCCTCCAGAGTTCCTCATCGGGGATATCCTCGACCATCTCCCAGATGGACGGGTCGTCATGGTTCGCCAGCCAGTCGGGCCCGAGATATTTATTGAACAGGAGCATCATTTTGGGTTCCAGCCATTTGGGGACATGGATGCCGTTGGTGATGTGGCCGATGGGGACCTTCTCTTTCGACAGCTCCGGCCAGAGCCCGTGCCACATGGCCCGGGTCACCTCGCCGTGCCGTTGACTCACGGCATTGCGGCAAGCCGCCAGTTTCAGGGCCAGGACGGTCATGTTGAATCCCGCTTCCGGCGCCTGCGGATTGATGCCCAGTTGCAAGAAGGCCTCCCGGTCCAGACCCAGGCTCGGCCAATAGGTGGCAAAGTATTTTTCCATCAGGGGGAAGGAAAAGACGTCGTGCCCCGCCGGGACCGGCGTGTGGGTGGTGAAAACCGAGGTATTTTTGACCTCCCGGGCCGCCTCCTCCCAGCTCATGCCGGCCGCAACCCGTTCCCTGATCCGTTCCAGCAGGACAAAGGCGGGATTCCCCTCGTTGAGGTGCAGAACCGCATGTTCGATCCCCAGTTTGTCCAGCACGTGGTAGCCGCCGATGCCGAGTACAATCTCCTGGCGCAGCCGCTGTTCGACGTCCCCCAGATAGAGACGGGCGGAGATTGTCCGGTTCCAGGGATTGTTCAGCTCGATATCGGTATCCATCAGGTAGAGACTGACCCGTCCCACGACGACCTTCCATACCGCCACATGGACGTCCGGTTCGATGAGCGGCACCCGGATGACCAACTGCTCCCCGGATTCGTCCAGTACCCTGGTGATTGCCGTCGCATCGCGCTCCAGGATTTCATCGGAGCCTTCCTGCCAGCCGTCCTCCCTGATCTTTTGGTGGACGTACCCTTCGGGGTACATGAAGCCGACCGCCACCACAGGGACGCCGAGGTCACTGCATTCCTGCAGGTGATCGCCGGCAAGAAAGCCGAGGCCGCCGGCGTAAAACGGCAGGGAATGCTGCAACCCGTATTCCGCTGAAAAGTAGGCAATGGGCTGTGAATCGGGGTCGGAAATATTTTCCCGGAACCATTCACCGCGAGTGCCCACGTAATGCCGGAAGCGAGCCAGTACGGCATCGTAATGGCGCAGATATTCGGGGTCGTTTGCCGCTGCTTCGAGAATTTCCTTCGGAAGCTCCTTGAGCATTTTAACCGGGTTGTGGATGCTCTCCTTCCACAGCTGCCGGTCCAGCATCTTGAAGAGCATCCGCGCTTCCGGATGCCAGCTCCACCAGAGGTTGAAGGCCAGCTCATCCAGGCCGGCAAGACGTTCGGGGAGATCAGGAAATGTTTTTGGGGTGGCGTCTTTCATATGGTTTGCTCCCTATCTGTCGCACCGCTTGCCGGCAAAGTTTGAAGTCTTTCGAGATACTCAGGATGGATTTTCTCCGTAATCCGCTTCTTTCGTCTTGACTCGTCCCCGTGCGGGATAATCATGTTCGGTCGCGTTGAAGAGAAACCTCAACAGATCGACGATGGTGATATCTGCAAACACTCTTTTTTCTCTATCCAGAACGGGGATCTCTTTCACGTTCGCCCCGAGCATTCTCCTCAGCACGCTCCCCACTTCTTCCTCTTCGGTGGCAACCACAGTGTTTTTTTGCATGATGTCCTTGGCGGTTTCGGCGGTGATCATGTCGATGAGAAGCCTGGGGTGAATTTGTGGCTCATGGCTGGGAGAGAAGACATGCCGCGCCAGCATCCCCAGGGAAATGGTGCCCGAGAGTCTGCCCTCGTCGTCTACCACGTAAACAAGCCGGCTGTGTTCGAAGCTGGTCATGGCGTCGACGACTTCTTTGATGGTCGCTTTTTCAGGGATGAGCGGAAGCCTTCTCTCCTTGAGAAGGGGAACCAACTCGCTGACCCTGGAGCTGTTTAATATTTTTTCAACGTCCATGTTTCCTTCCCTTTCACTCGACCTGCGCAATAAAAAAAACGCCTGACTCTGCCGGTTAGGTGCGCGTTGCTTCACCGGCCCTGAAGAGCGCGAAACGAACAAAAAACGGAGTCAGCAGCTCATTGATGATGACCGACCCCAGCACCGCGTTGACCATCACCTCCGCCTGATAGGTAGGCCCGAATACCTCCTTGGCCGCCAGCACCAGGCCCACGGTGACGCCGGCCTTAGGCAAGAGAGCAAAACCCAGGTACTTTCGGACGACCTGTGGCGCTTGAGAGATTCGGGCTCCGAGTCGGCTCCCCAGCAACTTGCCGACAAACCGCCCAAGAATGATGAGCAGGGTTAGGCCGCCCACCGTGTCAATCATCCGAAAATCAAAGTGAGCCCCGGCCAGGGTGAAAAACATGCCGAATATCGGCTCTTCGATATTTTCCACCACCGCGAAAAAGGTCGTCATGGTGTGCTACGAAGTTGGTCACCACAAACCCCAACATCATATTGGCAAGTAATGGAGAGACCTTCAGACTGATCGCCAGACCCCCGACCAGAAAAATGGTACCGACCATCACCCCGAACATCGCCTTCTTACGGGGAATAAAACGGATCAGCTTG
>WTCI01000025.1 GCA_013138655.1 Desulfuromonadaceae bacterium
AAGTGGTGGTCAGTATCAAACCGCTTCATTCCCTGATTTCCGGAGTCATGCAGGGGGTCGGCGAACCGCAATTGCTGGTCAAAGGGGGCGGCTCACCCCACAGCTATGTGCTGCGCCCTTCAGAAGCGCGGGCTCTGGCAAGGGCCGACCTGATCATCTGGGTGGGACATCAATTGGAAAGTTTTCTGGAAAAACCGCTCGCAACCCTCGGCCGGGAGGCCCGGCAGATAGAACTGTCGAAGGAATTGCAGCCGTACTTACTGCCGATGCGTAAAGGAGGCGGTTGGGAACGGCATACTCACCGGCATAAAAAAGCAGAACACACCGAGGAGCCTGAAGGCCATCATGAAGATCACGCTGCCCATCCTGCCATGAGTGAGCAGGGGGGAAAAAATCCCCACCTCTGGCTCGATCCCCTGCTGGCGATCAGAATTGTCGATCTGGCAACAGCGGCAATCAGCGAAATCGATCCGGCACACCGGACCCGGTATGCAGACAACAGCACACAGTTAAAAATGCGCCTGACAAAGCTGCACGCTGAACTGCAGACAAAGCTGGCCCCGGTCCGGGATACTCCCTACATCGTCTTCCACGATGCTTACCAGTATTTTGAAACAGCTTTCGGCCTCAATGCCGTCGGTTCCCTGACGATTGATCCCGAACGCAAACCGGGGGCCAGACGAATTCTGGAAATCCGTCAGAAAATCAAACAACTCAACGCCCGCTGCGTGTTCAGCGAACCGCAATTCGAACCGCGACTGGTGGCCACGGTGATCGAAGGAAGTAACGCGAAAACCGGCATTCTCGACCCGCTCGGTGCCGACCTGCCGAACGAGCCGAACAGCTATTTCACTTTATTGAATCGCCTCGCGGAAAACCTGATCGAAGGGTTGCGGCAATCGCCTTAAAGCCTGCGGAGCGGCTCGTAGAAATCCCGATTACGGTTCCCTCTTGACCAGTTCGTCGCCAGCAAACTGTAGGTTTGTGTCGCCCGTAGCTCCAAGCCCAGTTGCCGGACGGCCAGGTGATGCCCCGCACTCCCCGCCTCGTAAAAACGCTTCAGGATAGAATGGATCCGGGAAAAATTCTGAATCAGCGGGATTTGCCGCAATTTGCGACTGCGAGAGAGGAAACACTGACCTTTTTCACTGGTTCCGAGCAGATGCAGATAACAGGGACCGGCCTCCAGCAACGCCACCGCCTCGGTCTTTTTTATTCCGAGCAAAATGGCCACCAGCAACCGCTGAATACGGGTGCGGGTCAACTGGCGAGGTTTGATGCCGCTGATAAAATCCTCCAGTTCGATCGCCTGATCAGCAGCCGTCAGCAATCGATTTTCGATGCCGTTTTCCACCAGCCAGCAGTCAGACAGCTGGCTGGGAGCACGGAAAATCTGCGCTAACAGCAGGGCCAAATACCGCTCGGCAGCAAAATTCCGCCCTGCTGCCAGGGCAGCCTGCAGCACGGGCCACACCCGCGCCGGCAACAGTTGTTCGACCGATTCACCGTCCCTGAGCATTTTGCGGATTCCGGTGGCGCTGGCGATCCCCCCTTCCCCGACGGTTGCCTGATGATAACCGGCACCGCTGCGCTGAATCGTCAACGGCTGGATACGGCTGCCGGTCTGCCGCAGGGCCTTGAGATACTCAATGCCGAGGATGTTATTCGGTGCCGCCAGCTGTTCCCCATCCAGCCCCTCGGGCAACAGTTCACCCAGAACCTGAGCACGGGCCTGCGGGTAGTTCAACCCCTTGCGCAACAGGGCAGCGGTCTTTTGTCGAACGAGGTTTTCCTTGGCGACGAGCTGCTCAGCAGATGACCGCAACGGCTCGAGTTCTCCAGCTTCACTGCCGAAACAAAGCGCGTCAATCCCCCCGAGAGCATCGAGAGCCAGCACCCCGCCGCGGGCAAAGTCAGGCGCACTGCTGCAAGCCCAGGGGAGTGGCAGCTCGATGACCAGATCGACCCCGGCGGCCAGGGCCATCTCGGTACGCAACCATTTATCGACCAGCGCCGGTTCACCGCGCTGCAGAAAATGCCCGCTCATCACCGCAACCGAGACATCGGCGTCAGCAATTTTTAGACTTTCCCGCAAGTGATGCAGATGGCCATTGTGAAATGGGTTGTACTCGGTAATCAGTCCGACGACACGCATAGACATTATCCTTAAGAAACTCCCCCTCCCCTTCATCCCCTCCCTCCGGGGGAGGGGGAACAACTACAAAATCACTGGAATTTGCACAGCTACCCGGTTCTCTTCCGGGCTCACGACCGTCTTGTAGGCCAATGCTTTCACTCCTCCGGCAACCACGTCCCGCAACAGGCGGCCATACTCGGGATCGATCGCGTCAGCCGGAGTAAAACTGGTCGCTTCGGCGCGCTGGACAAGATAAAAAATCACCGCACGGCAACCCTGTCGTTTCGCCGCCAACAATTCACGCAGGTGCTTCCGGCCGCGAGTGGTGACGGCATCGGGAAAACAGGCAACAGCCTCCGCACAGCAGAGGGTGACATTCTTCACTTCAAGCAGAACTTGTTCGCCTCCCTTTTCGAGAAAGAAATCGATAC
>WTCI01000177.1 GCA_013138655.1 Desulfuromonadaceae bacterium
TAGCTGATCGGCCCATATTCACGGCAATTTTCGACGAATAGCCCTGCTATTCGCTCTCAAATTCCCATAAATCTGATCTCGAACATCCAATTTCTCGCTACGGCTCGTCAAGTCCGACAGACTCCTAGCTGGCCGGATAATTGACAAAACCGGCCAGCGAGAGAACTCCTGGAAAATCAATTCTTCAGATTGATGAGCCTTTTGCAAAAGTCTCTGATTTTTCCGATTTTTGCCAGATCGGGGCATCGCTTCCGGTTTTCGATCAGAATCGCTTCCGCCAGCTGTACCCAATCTTCCCAAGAACCTTCGGCAGAAAAGTTTTCGTTTGTCGGCGACCAACCGATGTACCGGTTGTCTCTCCGGTTACCACTGATCACCAAATGATCTCCCCCCACCTGATCGGCTTCTTCTGTTTCACAAACATTCAACATAACATTGCCCTCAATAATCAAATTTACAAAGGATCTTGCTGCAGAAAACAAACATGTTTACCGCCATGTATATTTCTAAAACGTACGATCAGCTGATCGGTTGACAAATTTTTTCTCGGGCAACAAATTTCTTTACAATCTTTACAATTTTTTACAGTCGGCTAACCCTTGTTTCGCTATGATGAAAGCACCAACCAAGGAGTGGTTATGAACCGGATACTGGTCATTGATGACGATATTGAGCTGTGTGAGCTGCTGACAGACTACCTGTCCAGCGAAGGTTTTGCGGTGCAAACCTGCAACCACGGCGAACTGGGGGCGTCTCAAGCCCTGGCGGAAGAGTACGCCCTGGTGGTGCTTGACGTCATGCTGCCGGGCATCAACGGTTTCGATGTCCTGCGTAAAATCCGCAAGAGAAGCAAAGTCCCGGTCATCATGCTGACCGCCCGCGGCGATGACATCGACCGGATTGTCGGCCTGGAACTGGGGGCCGATGATTATCTGCCCAAACCGTTCAACCCACGTGAACTGGTGGCCAGGATTCGTGCGGTGCAACGCCGTAGCGAAAACGGTGAAAAGACAATAAGTCCGGCCGCAGAAACGACGGCGGAACTTCTGCTGGGAGACATTCTGCTCTGCCCGGCCAGCCGCACGGTCAAGCGCGCTGGGCAAAATATCGAACTGACCTCGGCAGAATTCACTCTCCTCGAAGTCCTGCTGCGCCGGGCCGGACAGGTCATCAGCCGCGAAGATCTGGTGAAAAAAGTTCTCGGTCGCCGCCTCTCGGCCTATGATCGCAGCATCGATGTGCACGTCAGTGCCCTACGTAAAAAACTCGGCCACCAGTCCGGTAACAGTGAACGGATCAGAACCGTCCGTGGTATCGGTTATCTCTATTCCTTGCCGGAAAGTGCCCGCTGATGCGCAGCCTGTTTGTCAAATTTTTTCTCAGTTTTCTGCTGATTATCATCCTCATCTCAACAACCGGCATCCTGCTGACCTTTTTACGGGATCAGGAATTCCCTCCGCTGGCCAGTCAGAACTTCGCTCGCCGGGCAATTGCTGATTATGGCCGTGAGGCCATCCAAGCCTACGAAGATGAGGGTATTCAGACGCTTGATGAGTATGCCGAAGATTTACTTGAAAAATCGGGCATCCACATTATTCTGTTCGACGCGAGCGGCCAGGCCCTGACCCGCCGGCGGGTCCCTCGGAGAATGCAGCACATGGCCGTCCGGGTACTGCGCTCCAACGAGGTGGTTTCCCCGATGACGGGAGAGCGCAACTGGCTGGCAGGCCCGATAAAAAATTCTACCGGCAACCGCTATGTGGTTGCCATCGGCTTGCCGGAAAAGACCCCTGTTCGCCATCTGCTCCGCAACCTGACGCGCGGGTTCCTTGGCTGGAAGTTGCTGCTTCTGCTGGCGATTACGGCAGCTGTCTGCTTCTTCCTCGCCCGTTCACTGACGGCACCGATCAGCCGTTTGCGCAGAGCCACCCGCCAGTTTTCCGATGGCGACCTGACGACCCGGGTCGGCGGCCAGGTCAAAGGGCAAACCGAACTCGCCGGACTGGCCCGCGATTTTGATGACATGGCCGGGCACATAGAAGATCTGATCGGCGCCCAGAAGCAGCTGCTCCGGGACATCTCCCACGAATTGCGCTCGCCGTTGGCACGCTTGGGAGTGGCCTTGGAACTGGCGCGGCCGGACGGCAACCCGGAAGCACGGCAGAAAGCCCTGCAACGGATTGAACTGGAAGCGGAACGGATGAACGAGATGATTGGACAGCTGCTCAGCCTGACCCGTCTGGAGGCTGATGCCTGCCAACTGGAACGCAAACCCTTCAGCTTAAGCGGATTGCTGGAAAGACTGGTGCAGGATGCCGACTTCGAAGCGAAAAATCGCCGTTGCCGGGTCATATTACAAAGATCCGGCGCGGTGTCCTTTAACGGTTCGGAAAAACTGCTGTCCCGAGCGCTGGAAAATGTCATCCGTAATGCTGTCAAATATACTGCGATTGAAAGCAACATTAATGTCGAACTGACCGTGACAACTCAGGAGGTTTGCGTCCATATCCTCGACCAGGGGCCGGGCGTTCCGGAAGAGTCTCTGGAAAAACTTTTTGATCCTTTCTATCGGGTCGCCGACGCGCGTGACCGACAGAGTGGTGGGACCGGTATCGGCCTGGCAATTGCCGAACGAGCAATCAAGTTGCACGGTGGCAGCATTCAAGCAACAAATCGTCCGGAAGGCGGGCTGGCGGTCGAGATCCGCTTGCCTTGCAACTGAAATCGCATTATACTTATGCTTTAATGTCTTAGATAAACAAAGGAGCAGCTATGGATTTTCTTTATCTCATTGCGATATTTGTCATCTGGTATGTCGTCAACAAATGGATTCTGCCAAAAATGGGGATTAACACCTGACTTTCCGGCAGCTGTGAACTTCCGCGTGACGGAAGCAAAAAAACCGAACAGGCAGATGCAGAACAGAATCAGCCTGACCGATAAGAACCGGGTCGCCCCAAAAAGCGACCCGGTTTTTATTGGCCAGTTACAGGTAGGGAGAAAATAACTTACAAAAAGAGTCGCGCAACCTGAAGGACAGAGGGCGCTGGTCCATCTCTTCAAGGCTCACCGCGCGGGAGTGTTCACGACTTTGCTCGAAGTGACAGTTCAGTTCGGCAATCGTCTCATCGTCGAAAATCTCCACACTGAATTCAAAATTCAACCGTAAGCTCCGGGGATCGAGATTTGCTGAACCGATCAGCACATATTCATTGTCGATCAGCAGCAGTTTGCTATGGACAAAGGGGGGTGGCTGAAAATAGATGTGGACATTGTGTTCGAGCAATTCAAAGAGAAAGGCGTTGGTTGCCCAGGCCACGTAGGGCAGATTGCTCTTCTCCGGAAGCAGAATCTCCACCCGAACGCCGCGCAGCGAGGCCGTATTGATTGCGGCGAGCTGAGCACGGGTGGGAATGAAATAGGGCGTCATGATACGGATATGAGACTTGGCACAAGCCAGAGCCCCGATCAATATCCAGTTCAGCGTTTCATGTGCCTCATTGGGGCCGGCACTGATCCCCCGGCAGCAGGCCTTCCCGGCAATCGGGACAGGTGGCCACTCGCGTTCATTGCGCTCTTCAGCGGCCGCAAAACGCCAATCCTCCATGAAAGCATCGCGCAACTGGCTGCAGATCGGACCGGCAAAACGGAAATGGATATCAACAATCCGGCGCGGGTTGTTTTTGTCCATCGCCAGATGCCTGTCGCAGATATTCATCCCTCCGGTGAAACAGTACCTATTGTCGACAATCAGCAGCTTACGATGATTCCGCATATTCAGGTAAAGACTGCGGGAGAGTGTCGGCGGCATAAAGATGGCCAGTTGCCCCCCGCTCTTTTCCAACAGATGGCGAACCTTTGCAAGGGCGTAGTACTGACCAAAAGCATCGATCAGCACCCTGACGTCAACGCCCCATTCGACAGCGGCAATCAATTCGCGAACACACACACTGCCGGTGCGGTCGGCTCTAAAAATGTAACTCGAAAGAAAAATCGTTTCTTCCGCCGAGCGGATTGCATCCAGCATTGCCGGGTAGGTCTGTTCACCGTTATAAAGCACTTTGACTGCATTGCCGCAAA
>WTCI01000175.1 GCA_013138655.1 Desulfuromonadaceae bacterium
ATGCCGGTTGTTGAATTCTCAGATGGAGCAGTATCGGAGGCGATAAAAGAGATATGGGCGGGTATAAAATGAAGAAAAATTAAGGGGCAGTATATTTACCACCCCTTAATTCATTTCGGCTCAATTAAGAGGATGCGGAAGGTTTCTTTTCCAGTTCCTCAATTCGTTTATTGACAGCATCCAATGATTTTTGCATGTCATTGGCGTCAGCCTTCAGCATGCCTATCTCATCTGATGCGTCCGCCGGATGGGCCAAGCCGACAGCAGGCGGGTACCATCCGTAACCTCTGCCAAAACCGCGTCCCAAACCCCGGCCGGGGCCGAATCCACCTCCAAAACCGCGTCTCAGACCTAAACCTCTACCATGGCCGAAGCCTTCAGTGGACCTGGAATTATATCCCGCATTTGCGGGAGTACAAGAGCCTCTGGCTCCGCCGGTCATGGGGCCGGCACCCATCGGACCTGTTTGATCAAATCTTGGCATAACACTACCTCCTCAATTTTGTTTATGACCGTTTACCGTCTGTTGCCGCGGCCTTGTCCCGTCCCGCTGCCTTTTCCCTGCCCTCGGCCTTCACCCCTGCCTGCTCTTTGTCCTCGACCGGTTTCCGTGCTGTCTTGACTCTGCGGTGCAGGGTTTTCGCCCTTAGGACCACATTTCCCACGGCCTTGTCCCGTCTTCGAGCCCTGGCCCTGGGGGCCTGTTCTGTCTCCTTGTGGCATATCGCTCACCTCCTTTCATGTTCTCTTCCGCATCTTCTGCGTCGACGTCCGCCGCCCATGCCGCGAAACTCATATGTACCGCCCCCGATTTTCAGGGCTTTTCCGGTAACCAAGGCTTCTGCCACGATGCTGCGGGCATTGGCAAGAATTCGTCCGTAAGTATGCCGGGATACCTCCATCATATTTGCGGCCCTTTCCTGATCCAGATGTTCAAAATCGCTCAGCCTGATGGATTCCAGTTCTTCCACGGACATAAAAATTTCGCCGGTAACGGTTACTCCCTGAGGAACAAACGCAGCGATGGCTGGATAGGCGGATACAAGTCTGGGTTTCTTGGGTCGCGGCATTGAATGTTCTCTCCCGTTGTGATCATTTGAGCATAATATAGATCTTATATTGTCTGCTGTCAATATGGAATACGCTCAAACGAGCAAAATAATTATGCCGTTCCGTAAACCACCGGCTTTGCCGGTGGTCAGTGACTGTCCCAAATCCAAATGAACGACAATTTTACATCCCTTTAACAGTTCCTTCATAACTGTGAAACATTCTTTGTGTACTGTCCTTCGCAAACAATTCACTTACGGAGGAAAAACCATGAAAAATTTGTTACTCGTCCTGTTGTCGTTGCTCTTATTGCCAACCCTGTCTCACGCCGGCTCAACATTCAATGGTGCAGGCGCGTCGTTTCCCTATCCCGTCTATTCCGGCTGGGCTTTTCAGTATCAGAAGGATACCGGGACGAAAATTAATTATCAGTCGATCGGTTCCGGCGGCGGAGTTCGCCAGATCAGTAACCGGACCGTCGATCTCGGTGCTTCGGATGCCCCGATCACGCCTGAAAAGTTAACGGAGAAGGGGCTGCTGCAGTTCCCGGCGATCATTGGTGGTGTGGTGCCGATCGTCAATATCAAAGGGATCGGCGGTGCGCAGCTCAAATTGACCGCCGAGGTTATGGCGCACATTTTTCTCGGCAAAATCACCACATGGAACGATCCGGAAATTGTCGAACTGAACCCGGGATTGAAACTGCCTGACGCCCAGATCACGGTCATTCATCGCTCCGACGGTTCAGGAACCACCGCTATCTTCACCCGCTACCTCTCTGAAGTCAGCAAAGACTGGAAAGAGACAACCGGGGCGGGCAAGTCGGTGAACTGGCCGGTCGGGATCGGCGGCAAAGGGAACGAAGGCGTGACCAACTATGTCAAACGGGTGAAAAACTCCATCGGCTACGTGGAATTTGCCTATGCCAAACGGAACAAGCTGGCTGACGTCACCCTGCAGAACCGCGAAGGAGAGTACGTCAGCGCCTCTTTCGACAGCTTCAAGGCCGCCGCCTCATTTGCCAAGTGGGAACAGGACAGGGGCTACTACCTGTGGTTGGTCAATGCTCCGGGCAAAGCCTCCTGGCCGATTGCCGGTGCCTCTTTCATTCTGTTGGCCAAGGAAAAGACGGACTCCAACCGGCAAGCGATTAAATTCTACGACTGGGCCTTCAGCAATGGCGACGAGATGGCGATCAAGCTGGTTTATGTGCCGCTGCCGCAGAATCTGAAGGATGATATCCGCAGCTACTGGAAGGCGAACGGGCTGTAACACCGGACAGATTGTATTTGACAGTAAACGGGTGAATTCATACACTCTCTCAGAGCTTTCCGTGGGGGGATGGCATGAAAACAGATCATCGGATAAAACAGATAACAGCCGGTCAGGACGTTCAACAAAGCGTCCTGACCGGCTGTTTTGTTTTTTGGTGTTTGCCTGATGACGGAGCCGGGGAATATCCAGACCTGCGTATCTTTGTATGAATGAGTGATATTTCGCTAGGAAAGCATCAAGTTGAGCAGGGTGGGATTGTTGGTTCTGGGTAGGCCGGGTAGATATTCGGAAACTGGATAATTAATTGCGTAGAAATAAATGAAATGAATTTAGAAATAACCGTGGATAACATTGCATCTATCGCAACAGCATTTGGCGTAGCGATAGCCGCGTGGCAGATTTGGGAAAGCCATAGGCTTGCCCAGACGACATTCGAAGACTCCCTCGAACAGCAATACAGAAATTTAGCTATGCAAATTCCTGTTGATGCACTGATTGGAAAGCATGTACCCGAAGAAAAGAAACCTGAGATCAGAGAAATAATTTACAACTATCTTGATCTGTGTAATGAACAAATTTATTTAAGAGTAAAAAAAAGGATCAAAAAAAATCGTTGGAAAGACTGGCAAGATGGAATCAAGGAAAATTTAAGAAACCCAGCATTCCTCGAAGTTTGGGAAGAAATAAAAAAAGAATCACCATCTACATTTACGTTTCTTTCAAAACTTGAAGAATGCGAATTCAATTGTGACCCTGCAAAAGATAAGAGCTTTAAACGCATAACAAATTAATCAACACGGACGGAAAATAGCTCTGCTTTTAAATTTGAATAATTTGGTGGTACGCAAGCAGTTCGTCGCCGCCGGTTATCGCTACCCGTTAGTGTTTAAATGTTGAGTGCCACGACATTGTGGACAGTTTTTAGTGTCATGACATCGTGGACACTCGGTTTTTCAGCATAGTTTGTAATCGAATTCATCGACCTGAGTTTTGTCCAGGAAGAGCTTCAGTTTCTGTTCTTTGACATCGATAGTAGCCACCACGTATTCGCCCTTCAGTTCAGGAGCGATAGGAAAGAGTTCGCTGCCGATATTCAACTTTAGGTTGCTTCGGATCAAACGCACCAGATGATAACGGCCCGTCTCTGGCCTTTTCAGTCGTTGGCGCGGAGCCTCATCCTTAGCTGGGAATCGAAGTTTGATCTTTGTGGCAGCAAGGGCTTTCACGGGGGTCTTTCCTCCCAGTTTACTGTAGCGGTAACTGATATTGTGCCGCTGTTCAAACGCAAGAGTTTCTGTTTTTAAATCGTCAGCCGTTGCCATCATGATTTTGTCGAGAAACTTCTGCTGATAAAGATCATTGAATTTTTCAATCACTCCGTTGCGCCAAGGTTCAGCCATCGGGATAAACCAAGGTTCGACACCTGAGTGAAGGCAGAGCCGTATAACTTGTCCCATTCCACGAGGGTGTCTCGGACTACCAAAGAAGGACATGGCGTTATCCATCTGGAGGTGCTCCGGAATGCCCAAACGCTTCCAGACGTCCCAAAGGCCATCAATCACATTCTGCCCAGCCTTGGTTTCCGATGGATACAACCCGCAGCGAGCTGTTGACAGATCAATGACGTTGAGTCCGTAAAAACGCAGTGGTCCCTTCAGATAACAGGGGCCGACAAGATCGACCTGATGTGTCTGGTTAGGTCTTGCCGAGGGGAGCTTGGGATAAGGCGTTCCTTTCGGTTCGTATTTGCCGGTTCTGCGGTGAGTCAGTTCGTTTCGGCTGAGGATACGATTGATGGTTCGCAGCGAGGGTAGTGAGGTGATGCCTAAATCTTCAAGCTCCCAAAGAATGGCTTGAGCACCGCAAAACAGACCTTTGTTGTACAGATTGAGGCGCACCATTTTGATGATTTCCTCAACCTCCTTCGACGTGCGTGAAGCAAAGGTGTGTGGGCAGCACGAGCGACTTTCTGTCCAAGAATCGTCATCTGCGACATAGCGCTCGACCCACTTGTACAACCACGATTTCGAACGATTGAGAGAAGCGCAGATAGCTTCTGGCTTCTCACCTCGAAGGAAGCGCTGCACCGCCCGATTTCGTTCCTCCTGAATGTCATCCTCCATGAACACCTCCATGAATATGGGTTTAGTGTTCAGCAAGATGACAGGGTGGCTATTCGATTGTCAGAGAACTTTTATCCACGATGTCGTGGCACATTTATCCGTCGACGATGTTATGGCACTTAACAGTTAGGAAAAGGAGACGAAAATGAACCCTAGTACCATGTAAACCATAAACTTACGCATCTTGCTGGTTATTTGCCACGCC
>WTCI01000275.1 GCA_013138655.1 Desulfuromonadaceae bacterium
ACAGTTGACAGGAAAAACTTGGAGGACTAACGGGTGAACAATTCAACGATTGTGTCGATCAGCGGTCTAGTCAAACGCTTCCCCATCGGCGGCGGTTATTTTACTGCACTCAACGGCATAGACCTGACCTTCGGCAAAGGCGAATTCGTCGGGCTGGTCGGGCCGAGCGGTTCCGGCAAGACGACGCTGCTGAACATCATCGGCTCATTGGATGAGCCGACAGAAGGAAGCGCTATTATCCTGGGACAATCTATCGGCGGATTGAGTCACCGGCTGGCGGCGCGATTGCGTAACGAGCATCTCGGATTTATTTTCCAGACCTACAACCTGCTGCCGGTCTATACGGTTTATGAAAATGTCGAATTCCCCCTGCTGTTACTTAAAATGCCCGCGCCACAACGGCGTAAAGCGGTACATGACGCTCTGGATGCGGTCGGCTTGATGGCCAAGGTAAATTCACGGCCTGCCCAGCTGTCCGGCGGTGAATCTCAGCGTGTCGCTATCGCCCGCGCCATGGTCAAAGCACCGGAAATCGTCCTCGCCGACGAGCCGACCGCCAACCTTGATGCCAAGAACTCGCATCACATTTTACAGACCATGGTGAAACTGAACGAAGCGTTTAACACGACGTTTATCTTTGCCAGCCACGACGAGAAGGTCATCGGCTATCTGCGGCGCAAGATCACGCTGAACGATGGCAAGATCATCAGTGACGAACAGATCGAAAACCCGGTGCACATGACAAGGATGGTATCGACAGTACAGGGAGGTGCAACATGATTGCCCTCAAGCTGGCTTACCGCAATTTGGTGGGCGCAGGGTTGCGCACCTGGCTGAACGTCATCGTTCTCTCCATGGCCTACGTGATTATTATCTGGCAGCAGGGCTTTCTGGATGGATGGAACCGACAGGCGCTACATGACATGACCGACTGGGAGATCGGCGGCGGGCAATACTGGCACCAGCAGTATGACCCCTATGACCCGTTCACCCTCGAAGAGAGCCACGCGCCGGTGCCGGCAGCCTTGGCCGACACCTCACCCAGCCAGGCCGTTGCGCCCATTCTCATCGCCCAGGCGACCATTTATCCGCAGGGCCGCATGCAAAGTGTCGTTCTCAAGGGGATAGCGCCTGGCCAAAAGGTGCTCAGCCTGCCGACGGCAGAACTTCAGGATAATATCCATGAAATCCCTGTACTGATCGGCACGCGCATGGCAAAAAGTGCCAACCTGCACATGGGCGATCTGGTCACCGTTCGCTGGCGTGATGCGAATGGTACCTTCGATGCGTCTGAGGCCAGGGTTGTGCGCATCATGAAAACCAACGTATCGACAGTGGATCAGGGGCAGTTGTGGCTGCCGCTGGAGCGATTGCAAAGGATGCTGCAGATGCCCGGAGAGGCCACGATTATCGTCATGGGGCAAGAGACAAAAGAAACAGGCCCCCTGGCGGGATGGGCATTCCGCGACCACGCCGCTCTATCACAGGACCTTGCCGATATGATCCGGATGAAAAGGGTCAGCAACTCGATTTTATACTTGGTTCTGCTCTCGCTGGCCTTGCTGGCGATCTTCGATACGCAGGTGTTGGCGATCTTCCGCCGTCGCAAGGAAATCGGTACACTGATCGCCCTGGGCATGACACGCGGTGCGGTGATCCGCCTTTTTACTCTTGAGGGTGCCATGCACGGTATTCTCGCCGCGATTGTTGCGGCCGCGTACGGCATTCCCCTGTTGCGCTTGCAGGCGATCCGAGGTTTTGCCATGCCCGAGGTAATGGACAGCTTCGGACTGGCCATTGCTGACAGGATATTTCCGATTTACAGCGCGGGACTGGTCGCGGGCACCACACTCATCGTGCTGGGCGCCGTCACCATTGTAAGCTTTATGCCGGCGCGCAGGATCGCCCGCCTGAACCCCACCGATGCCATCAAGGGGAAGCTGTCATGATCCGTTTTCTGCTCAAAGGTCTGTTGCGGGACCGTTCCCGGAGTCTGTTTCCGGTCTTGATCGTCAGCATCGGCGTGATGCTGACGGTTTTTCTGCAAACCTGGCTGCAAGGGGCAATGGGCGACATCGTGCGCTCAAATGCCGGTTTCTCCACGGGGCATGTCAAGATCATGAGCAAGGCCTACGCGGAAAACAAATCCCAGGTACCCAACGACTTGGCGCTGCTGGGGGTCGAGGAACTGCTGACGAACCTCCGTACGCGCCACCCTGACATGGTCTGGGTCGAGCGCATCCGCTTTGGTGGTCTGCTGGACATCCCGGACGAACAGGGCGAAACCCGAGCGCAAGGCCCGGCCACGGGGCTTGCCGTCGACCTGCTGTCGTCCCAAAGCCCGGAAATCGCGACCTTGAATATTCGGCAGTCGATTGTGCGCGGACGGCTGCCCGCCAAAACCGGCGAGATACTTATCGGCGACGAATTCGCAGGCAGGCTCAAGGCGACTCCCGGGGATACCGTTACGCTGCTGAGTTCCACCATGCATGGCAGCATGAGCATACAAAATTTCACTATCGCCGGTACCGTTCGATTCGGCGTTAACGCCATGGATAGAGGGGCCCTGCTGGTCGATATTTCCGATATTCGCCGCGCCCTGGACATGGACGATGCCGCTGGTGAGCTGCTCGGTTATTTTGGGGACGGGTTCTATCATGATGCTGCAGCTACTCAGATCGCGCAGGCATTTAATGATCGGTCTGCCGCACCCGGCGATGACTATGCGCCCGTGATGTGCTCCTTGCGGGATCAGGATGGTCTGGGTGAATATCTGGATATGAGCCA
>WTCI01000092.1 GCA_013138655.1 Desulfuromonadaceae bacterium
GGTACTGGCTTTTGAAATACCTCGAACAACACGTCGGCAAGATCGTCGACGACCTGATCCAGCGCTTTGCCGAGGGTTTCGTTGCGCGCCGTGTCCACCAATCCCCGCATGGCCCGGGTAATCGGCACCCCGGCTTTATTCAGGGTAAACATCTGACGACAGAACAGAATCAGATCATCCAGCCCGACTTTACTTTTACGCCTCAGTTTAAAACGCTGACTGAGCGGCAAGGAACTTTTTCCGGCCGTCTCAACAATGTTGATCGGGATAATATTTCCAGCCTGAAATTGGCTGGCCAGGGCTTCAGCGGAAACGGCTTCCAACTGACCTTCCAGCAGTTTGCCGTCAGTATCTCTGGCTTTGTAACGGTAAAATGGCATCGGGTTCGCCTCAATCCGGCTCTACGGCCTGCGACTCGGCAGCTTTACGCGATGAAACGGTTGTTTCATCAATCTGTCCGGCAATCCTCAGCACTTCGTCCATACTGGTGACCCCGTTCAGTGCCAGAACCAGGGTACCTTCTGCCAAACTACGGAAGCCTTCCTGCCGTTGTGCCAGTTCAGCAAAACCGGCACTGTCATTGCGCCGCAGGGCATCGGCAAGTTCAAAATTGATCTCCAGCAGTTCAAAAACACCGATTCGCCCTGAATAACCGGTATTGTTGCAAGAAGGACAACCCGTTCCAGTCTTAAACTCAGCGGCATCGAAAGACATCTTCCTCTTGGCGGAATAGGCTTCCAACCAACTCCGGGTCGCCGCATCCAGCTTTGCAATCTGCTGGCAACTTGGGCAGATCTGCCGTACCAGGCGTTGCGCCAGCACCGCCCGCAATGAGCTGGCAACCACGTACCCTTCGGTCCCCATCTCAATCAGGCGCAAGGCCGTACT
Organism: Desulfuromonadaceae bacterium; assembly: GCA_013138655.1. GTDB lineage: Bacteria > Desulfobacterota > Desulfuromonadia > Desulfuromonadales > Geopsychrobacteraceae > Malonomonas. The sequence continues at coordinate 889 of WTCI01000092.1, forward strand.
GACAGCATCGTTGGTGTGCAGGGTCGAGAGTACCAGGTGACCGGTCATGGCGGCACGCAGCGCAATATCGCTGGTTTCTTTGTCACGCATCTCACCGACCATCACGATATCCGGATCCTGCCGCAGCCCTGCTCGTAACACGCGGGCAAAATCGAGCCCGATTTTCGGATACACCTGCACCTGGTTGATGCGCGGCAGGCGATATTCAACCGGGTCCTCGACAGTAATGATCTTTTTCTCCTCCCGGTTGAGTTCATTCAGGGCACCGTACAGGGTGGTCGTTTTACCACTACCGGTCGGCCCGGTGACCAGCACCAGCCCGTTGGGCCGCCCGAGCTGTTTACGAAAACGAACCAGCAACTCGGGTGGCATACCAACCTTCCCCAGATGCAGCAGGCCGCCTGACTGATCGAGCAAACGCATGACCACCGACTCACCATACTGCAACGGCATGGTCGACAGGCGGATATCGATACTTTTCCCCTTAACACGGATATTGAATCGACCATCCTGGGGCAGACGCCGCTCGGAAATATCCAGACCGCACACCAGTTTCAGGCGGGAGACCAACGCCGGGGCAACCCGCCTCTCCTTCATCACCTGTTCATGTAACACCCCATCTATCCGCTGCCGAATCCGCAAAACCTTTTCGTCCGGTTCGATATGGATATCCGATGCCCCGACCTGTACGGCATCCTCGAACAGGGAACGGAGCAGACGCACCACCGGGGCATCTTCAACATCAGCCGCGGCCAGCAATTGGTCGAGGTTGCTGTCACCCTGCGAAAGCTCTTCACCCAATTCTTCGGCAATATTGACAATTTCCTGGGTGCGTCGATAAACCGAATCGAGTGCCTTGAGCAGTTCGCTCTCGTTAACAACCGCAATATTGATCTGCCGTTTAAGAATCTTGGCCAGTTCATCATAAGCATGAATATCCGTCGGATCAGCCATCCCCACCAGCATGCGGTCCTCTTCGAGGGCCAGCACCATAACTCGAAAACGCCGCGCAGCCGTTTCCGGCATCATGCGCACGATATCCGGTTGGTAGTGATAATGTCTCAGGTCGATATAAGGTAGGTTCAGCTGGTTGGCCAAGAACTCGTGGAACTGCTGGGAGGTCACCAGGCCAAGCTCGATGAGAGTGTTACCCAGCTTCGCCCCGGTTTTTTTCTGCGTGGCCAGCGCATGCATCAACTGTTCTTCCGTGATGACTCCACTACTGACCAACAGATCACCGATGCGGATTTTTTTTCGCGGGGCTGCCTGTTCAAAAGCCATATTTAATCCTTAAACCTGGATTCGTGAGTACTCGACGGTTTACAACACTTGTAACCGGCCACGCACATAATCCTGTAAATCCTGCCGTAACCCCTGGATGGCCAAAGCCCGCCGGTAAGCGTCCCGTGCCTGGTCCGGCTTTCCTGACTGCTCCAGTGCGATTCCTCTCCCCAGCCACCAGAGCGGCTGCCGCGAATTCACCCGCAGCAAGCTCGCATAACTTTCCGCTGCCGCGGCATACTGACCCGTTTCCTGCAAAACAGCAGCAAGTAACGCGTGATATTCCTGATCCTCATTCACTGCCGGAACTGGCGATTTCTGCAACAGATCAAGGGCCTGGTCAGGCTTTCTTTCCGTTATCAACACCCTGGCTAAACGCTTTCGCAACCCGACGTGTCCGGGCTGCTGCGACAAACCGGTCAAGAGCAGTTCCTTGGCCTGCCGGTTACTCCGTCCCCGCAACAAATCCGCCAGCTGCAACCGCGCCTCAAGAAAAACGGGACTCAATACCAACGCCCGTTGCAAACTTGATTCTGCGGCCATTTGATCTCCGGATTGGAGCTCTGCCAACCCTTTTACATAGGCCATCTTGGCCTGATGTTCTGAACTCAACGTTTGGCTGACTTTTTTAACCCGTTGCTTTGAAGCCGCTTTTTCTTGAGAAACAACCCGTGATTGAGCCGCTTCAGCTGCGGCAATCTCGACTGATGCAGATCGGCCCACGTCTGTCAGTTCAATCAGCAGACGCTGACCATGGAAACTGTCCGCAGGCAATACCAGGCTTTTCACCCTGACCGGCTGACTCAGTTCAACACTCAGCCAGAGGTCAGAATCCTGAGGTTCCAACTTGATATTTTTGATCAACGCTCCCTTTATTTGAGACAGCGTCGGCAACGGTTCATGTGCGACTTTCGCAAAAAAAATGCTCAGATGATTTGAGTTTTCATTATTTTCTGCGATTTCAAAGTCCGGTAACCGGTCAAACTCAAGCATCAGCCGCGCTGATTTGCCCGTTTCCAATACATCCAGATTGAGAAACTTGAATGTTTTGACCTGAGCCGAGCCTTCCCCCGTAGGCGGTTCAGGCGTTATTTGCTCACCAGCTTTATCTCTCAGGTGCACGACCGCCTCGGCAACAGGTGTTGAGGGCGCGTTGACAGGAATGGCCTTCTTCTCAACCGGAGAAACCAGTTCCACGATCGGGGATGATTGACGACCGGGAACCATTGCGACCGCTATCCAGACGACCGTAAAAAGCATGGATCCAACAGTTATCAACCACAACAAACGCCGCTTCGGCAGGGTTGAACCGACAGCCGCCAGTGGTTCGCCGGCAGACAAAGATCCCGAGTCTGCCTCGCGGCGCTTTTCCAGATCACGCAGCATCTGGTTGATCAAACTCATTGCAACCCTCGCAGAACCAATAGCGTGACAATCGCCGCAACCAGAATCTTGCCAAGCTTAAGCATGAACCCGGAGACAACGGCACCGGCCGTTGTCTCTTTCTGAGGATTCGTATCTTTGATGGCGGCTTCCATCAGCCGGCGATCAATACTGCGTCGTCCTTTACCATAAGCCGCCAGCAAAGCTTTATGCGCCAGCAGATTAATCAATCGCGGCACCCCACAGCTGGCTGAATAAAGCAACCGGGCAGCCGAATCTTGAAACAGAGCGCCCCCCTGATATCCTGCGATCTTCAGGCGGTGTTCCAGATAACCTCCCAGTTCCCGTTGATTCAGTGCCGATAGAGTGTAGGAAAAGGTGATTCTTTGCCGCAACTGACGCAACTCGTTTTTTGCCAGACGCTGCTCGAATTCAGGCTGGGCAAAGAAAAAAATATGCAGCAGTTTTTCCTTCTCTGTCTCCAGGTTGCTCAACAGGCGCAGTGCCTCTAAACTCTGTAAAGGCATGGCCTGCGCTTCATCGATCAACACCACCAAAGGCCGATTCAGGTCGCGAAGTCGGATCAGTTCTTCCAGGATACGCTGATTCATCTGTTGGACCGTTGCCCCGGCGGGAATCTCCAGTTCCAGTTCACTGACAATCGCCTGGTAGAGTTCTTTCGGGGTCAGCAACGGATTCGGCAAATAGGCCGTTTCGCAATCATCCTGCAATACCTTCAACAATTGTCGGCACAGAAGTGTTTTTCCGGTTCCGACTTCGCCGCTCACCCGGACAAAGCCTTCACCGTTACGTAACGCCACCAAAAGAACATTGAGCGCTTCCTGATGGCCACTGTAACGATAAAAGTACTCGGTATCGGGAGTCAGGGAGAAAGGTTTCTCCCTGAGACCGAAAAACTGTTCATACATTGCTTGGCTTCCGCTGTTTCAGCTTAATCCGACTCAATCTTTTTCCAGCCAGTTGCGCTGCATATGTGGGACAATCCGGTCGATTCGCTGCCGGGTTTGTTCAAGACCGGCGGACCAATCACCGGGACTGCGGATAACCTGCGGTCGTAGCAGAATCACCAGTTCACTTTTCCGTGATACCGACTTGGAATGGCGAAACAGTGCTCCAAAACCGGGGATTTTACTCAACACCGGAACCCCTGCCTCTTCCTTGACGGTGTTCTCCTGCATCAATCCGCCGATCACGACCAGTTGACCACTGTTTGCATGGACCACACTGTCCGACTCTCGTACCGTGCTGAATGCCACCGGGATGGTCTGCTTGACGCCGAAGACATTGATCTCTTTGGTCTGATCAACAACTTCACTGACCGTCGGATGGATATGCAGAGTGATCCGCCCTTGACGATCGATCTGTGGGGTCACATCAAGTGCGATGCCGGAAAAAAAGGGTGTCAGAGTGATATCTGTCGTGCTGTTCGTCGTCGTGCCAATCGTTGTATCGCTGGAGATATCGGTGACAAAAAACTCATCGGAACCGACTTTGATCACGGCTTTCTGGTTATTGATTGTCGAGATTCTCGGACTTGACAGCACCTGCACGTCTCCCTGGCTTTCAAGCATCTCGATAAAAGCCTGGAAATCATTGAAATTCAGTGCCAGGCTGAACAACCCGCCAAAAGCCAGTGCATCCAACCCATCCGGCAATGCTTGACCGGGCGTCAGATTCCCGCTATTCCCCGAGGTACCGGCAACGCCTTGAGCAAACACCGAGCCACCGCCGGTCTGACCAATCAGCGCACTCATGCCATCCTTATTTTGTCCCAAAGCGGCCCAGTTGATCCCGGCCTGAAATCCGTCGGACAGGCTGACTTCGATTATCTTGGCCTCGATAACCACTTGTCGCTGTAAATTGCTCTGTATGACCCTCAGGTACTCCTCGATCTGCTGCAACTCATCCGGCATTGCCACAACGACCACCACGCTGGCCTGAGGCTGGACAACCACCTTGCGCCCACCATCGCTCCCGATCAAACCTTCAATCGCACTGCGCAATTCACTCCAGAAATCGGCTGTCGACACGGTCTCAATGCGGCTGCCGGAAACATTTTCCGCCTGGCTGGAACTTGTACCATCCGTCCCGGAACCTGCGTCGGCGCTTTCAACCTGGGTGATCTGACCGGAACTGACCCGGGTCTGTGAAATTCCCTTACGAACCAGGTTAATGTAGTTCACCTGAAAAGTACGCGCCTGCAGACCGATCGGCATCACTTGGTAGATGTTGCCAGTTTTAAAATAAGGATATCCGTAAACGTTATGCACCACCTCGAGCACTTCCACGACACTGGTGTTCTTCAGGTCGATACTGATTTCTCCACTGACCTCCGGATGGACAACCATATTGATGTGGCTCCCCTCGACCAGGCTCATGAAAAACTCCCGAGCGGGAACCTGACTGGCAGCAATATCAAAGCTCGCTTCTTTAAATGTTGTCGCCTCAGCCATCATCGGCGGGAGAGAAGGGATCAGTGCAGAACGAATTTCCGCTGGAGGGAGCGGTGGCAGCTCATTTGCCTGCGGCAGCGCATGCGCTTCATCAAGGGCTTGGTTGATTGCCGCCAACGGCTCTCCACCACGCGGTGCCGGGACACAGCCGGCAAATGCCACGAGGCTGACCAACAACAAAGCAAACACCCCGGTATCTTTCAAAAGTGAAAACATCACGGACGACTCCCTTTTCCGATACCCTGAGACGAAGAGACCCTTTTCAACCCGGTCCCAGCCCGCCGTAAGACTATGGTCTTCTTGTTATGAGCTAACAACACTTTTTCCGATTCAATTTTGACCACCTTATATCCATCAAGCATTTCACCGACCTGCACTACCTGGCCGTTAATCACCGCCACTGAACGAGCGTCTGAGCGCAGCACCGCACTCAAATGCCAGCTCTTTTCAACCTCACTCGTGGAACTTTTACCTTCCGTAGGTGCTTGATAATGAACCGGGCGCAACGGATCCTGCAAAGCGAGCTTTTCTGCCGCCGCTCCTTGAACATTCAGGAGAATGAATAAAATCACACTGGGCAAAACATATCTGTTAACCACCGATCCATCCTTTTTCCAAACTCAATGTATAAATTTGCAGATGAACTTTCGCTCGCGGGTATTCCTGGGTTTCAATCTCCAACGCCTCCCAAATCAGCTGGCGTGGTAATGTCTCCAACTTGCGCAGATATGCCAAAGTCGTCAGGTAATCACCGGAAAACACCAGCTGTAAACGATGCCGATACAGTCCGGGGGACGCCAGACCCTCCGCTGCCTGTGCAGAAATCCGCAAGGGTTCTGCCGGAAGGTTTTCCAAACTGAGCAATTGCAATTTTTGCTGTCGTAAGAGCAGATTTTTAAGCAGACCGGGCATCTCCTGAGGAGAAACCAGACCAGTGATATGCTCTTGTAATTGCTGCTGCAGCTTTACTGATTCTGCCTGCAAAACAACCAGTCGCTGACGATTTTCACGATCAGGGTCGTAATCTTTCCGGGCCAATATGACCGTTTCTTGCGGATTCAACTCCGCCACATCAGCCTGGAGCTGACTGAGTTCTCCCTTAACCGCTCTTTTTCGCAGATCAACCGGACGCATGATCAGGATATCCCAGGCAAAATACAGGATCACCGCACAACAGATCAGCAACAATACCCGTTCCCGCAAGAGCCGTTGTTCATACCAGTGAATCAATGTCGCGAAAGACGAGACAGTTTTCATCGTTGTTCCCCCGGCATCGATTCAAGGCTGAAATTTACCAGACCGGGCTGTTCCTCCATGCGAGTCAGCTTGAGACGGGAAAACACCTGGCCACTTAAAACATCCTGTTCAGCAAGGGACTGTAGATATTGCGGAACCTGCTCCGGACGCAGAGCGCTGCCGGCCAACAGGATATTTTGCCCGACCGCAGCAAGCTTGATTTTCTGCAACCAGAGCCCTTCCTGACGATGACGAGCAAGACCATCGAGGACCTCAAGAATGCTATCGTTGCCTTGTGCACCGCGCATTGAAAAATAGTCGAGCAACTGTTTTTGGGAGGACAATTGTTGTTCAACCTGCTGGATTTTTTCTTCAAGTAGCGCGTTTTTTTCTCGCAGGGGATATTTTTTCTCAAGCTCCGCAATCCGGGCAATCACCTCGGCACGCTGTTGTTCCAGCCCGGCGAGTTGCGTTTCTGTTGAACGCAGCTGCCGATACCCCAAAAGGCTGAACAACAGCAAAAGCGCAATGCTGGCAAGAAGGATCAAGCCAGCCTGACGCGCTTGCAGCGGTTGCGGCTTATCGATCAGCACGGCCTGATAAAGATTGATCTGTTGACGCATCAGCCTTGCTCCTGCCGTAATGCCCCACCGATTGCCAGCAGGTGCCGATTAAGATCAAGCTGTTCAGCCACCTCAGGGAGATCCATAACATCTGCAAGACTGAAAGGTTCGACAGATGTCGACAGGTAATCGTTTAAATAGGTCGTGACAGCCGGGATTTCCCTCTGCGTCTGCGCAACCAGCAAGCGCGAAACCATCGGCAAGTGAAAGGTACTCTCGCAATAATCAAAGGTTCTCTGAATTTCCAGAACAATGGCATCAAGCTGTTCGATCAGCATTTCGTAGCTGCCATCCGCATGCGGGATAAGATCGTCCATCCCGACGCCAAGGTAACGGGTTAAATACTGAATTCCATCCCTGACGACAGTCAGCATCCCCCCCTGTTCCTGAAGGTACAGAATAGCCGTCCCACGCTCATCTTGCTGAAACAATTCGGCCAGATTCCGCAAGGCGAACTCCGGGACATCAATCGCTGCGGGTCTTAAATCAGCCTGCTGGAGAGATTCGACCCTTTCCCGCAACATTGTTTTTCTGGCAGCAACAACGTAAGTAAGAGGTTTCTTGTCACTGCCGAATGGGCTGACCGAAAAAATATCAACCACCGCTTCGGCAACCGGGAAATCGAGCAGCTCACGGATTTGCCACCGCGCCGCCTCGCGACGCTCTTCGATGGGCAGATCAGCTAACTCAAGCTGCATAAGTTGATAGACATTCGGGGTCAAAACAGAAACCGCGCTGGCTTCCTGAAAAGGTTGCTGACGAGCCAGTGTTCTGATCGCATCAACCTGCCCAGACTCGGAAGATACGGGTTCCCAGACAGCTGACAACAAAATCGGACGCCCCTCTTTTCCGCGACGAACACAGACCAGGCTGCTCCCTGTTGCCATCTGGCAAAGCCCGACAAGACGTCCATCTCTCTTGTTTTTCTTGCCAAAGAAGCCCAATTTACCTCCAATAAAAATTGAATTCTTTTGTATTTGCTAATATTACACGAAATTTAACTTTAATATAGCTTAATAATCAATAAAAAAGGGCGGCATCAAGCCACCCCTTCTCAGTCAAAACTTCCAACCATCCCATAACGACAGTTTTTTATCCCTGCAACATTATCCGTTTCCCCGGCAAGCCGTACCAGTGAGCGTGCTGATTGACGCCGAGATCACGGGGAAAATCCGCTTCCGGATGAAAAACGGTTATTTTTTCTTGCTGCGTGGATGAGCTCGGTCATAAACCTCAGCCAGATGGGTAAAACTGACCCTGGTGTATCTTTGGGTGGTTGAAAGTGAGGCGTGTCCGAGCAGCTCCTGAATCACCCGTAGATCAGCCCCGGCGTCAAGCAGGTGGGTGGCAAATGAATGACGCAGAGCATGTGGGGTAACATCTGTCGGCAGATTGAACTGGAGCAGACGGTTTTTCAGGTTGCGCTGAATGCTGCGGGGTGTCAGGCGACCGCCACGCTGATTCAAGAACAGAGGATCAGCAACACACGTCTGGTGCCGCTCGTCGAGATAGGCCTGTAACGCGGTTCGAGCTTTCCTCCCGATCGGCAGCAGCCGTTCCTTGCCCCCCTTTCCAAAAACCCGGACACTCCCCTCTGAAAGATCAATTGAACCGATATCCAGGCTGGTCAACTCACTGACCCGCAAACCACAGGAGTAGACTAATTCAAAAATGGCCAGATCGCGCAACACCAACAGTCGTTGCCCGGACGCAGGCTGATCGAGCAAATGTCCAACCTGTTCGGCACTGAGAACTTTCGGCAGATACTGCTCACGCCGCGGTGTTGACAAACCATCGGCCGGGGAGATCTTCAGCAACCCCTCACGGACCAGAAAACGAAAAAAAACTCTCAGGGCAGAAAGCTTACGAGCAACACTTGTCCGGCCACAACTTTTATGCAGTTGAGCCAAGTAGCGCCTGAGTTGCAATAAATCAATTTTTTCGAGCCAGTCAGATGCCGGGCCGCAACAAACATCCTGAGAACTTAAAAATTCGCAAAACTGACGCAAATCACGCAGGTATGCTTCTACCGTGCGCGGCGAAAGATTACGTTCAACCGACAAATGCCGTTCAAAACGCTTTAACAGCTGTTCCACGATCCCCCACTCTGATTTTTTAATACATTAGGAGGCTGTCCGAGAATACAAGAACCTACTGCGGATTGATTGACGCTCAAGGATGCTCATGGCATACTCATTTTCAGAAAATCGATGCAATCGAAAGCTGACAACAGCTTTCCTTTTATCATCCCGAATTCAACCTTTGTGAAGATACATTTCACGAGAGAGTTCCTGTTATGTGGAGCATCTGGCTGACTCTGTTTCTGGTCATGTTTACCCTCTTCCTGGCTCTCAATCTGCTGGTTGTTATCCTGAGTTATAGCATGTGCTGGTACGAATATGCCAACTCGGCCCCCCAGCTTATGGAGCGACGCTTCAGTAGCCGGTCACTCAGGATGGTTCTGTCGCTTATCGCCCAGGAAACATTTTTTAACGTCCTCACCCTGCTGGTGATTCCATTCGGCCTGATCAATCCGCGCCGCCACCCCCGACAGCGGGGAGAAACACCCATTTTGTTGTTGCACGGCCTCTTCAACAACCGGGCCAGCTGGTTCTGGTTTAAACGTTTCCTGCGCAAAGAAGGGTTCAACAATATCGCCACCATCAATCTCTCTTCCTGGCACAATGAAGAGGTTCTGACTGAGTTGGTGGCCAAAAAAGTTGATGAACTACGTCATCGTCTCGGCGTCAACAAGGTCCACTTGGTCAGTCATTCAATGGGTGGAATCATTGCCCGCAATTTCATCCAGTTACGCGGTGGTGCCGGCAAAGTCGACCGCTGTATCTGTCTCGGTTCACCCCACTTCGGATCCAAGCTGACACCCTTTACGCTGGCCCCCCTCGGCAATGTCTTGATTCCCGGCTCCCAATTTCTGCAAAGGCTGACGGCGGCCCCGGCACCGACAGGTGTGCGGACAACCAACATCTATACCACCAAAGACAACATGATCCTGCCGAATGCTAACACCCGTCTCCCCTGGGGTGAGGCTGTTGAGCTGGATGGCATGGGGCACACCGGACTGATCTACCGCCAGGCAGCATTAAGAGCGGTCAGCACAGCGTTGAAAAAGGTGGCTGAATGATCCACGAGTTAAGCGTTGCAACTGAGCTGCGTATTCAATTGCTTGAGATCACCCGAGAAATAAATCAAATCGTCAGCAGTTCCGGCATCAAAGAAGGTCTGGCCATCCTCTTTGTCCCCCACACCACTGCCGCAGTGACGATCAATGAGAATGCCGACCCCGACGTCGCCACCGACATGGTAGCAGGTCTGAATAGGTTGGTCCCGCAAGAGAACAACTACCGCCACTTGGAAGGGAACAGTGCTGCCCATATCAAGAGCAGCCTGATCGGAACCAGCGAGCAGCTCATCATCCGCAATGGCAAACTACTGCTCGGCACCTGGCAGGGCATCTATTTCTGTGAATTTGACGGCCCCCGCACCCGCAAACTTCAGATCAAACTGATCGAAGGCTGATGTCCATTTCCTCCTCCGGAAACAA
>WTCI01000063.1 GCA_013138655.1 Desulfuromonadaceae bacterium
CTGGTTTCGGGATTGCTCAGCGCTCAGCAATGGCTGGACGGGGGGCGGGTTGATGCGGTACTGCTCGGCGTGGTCGATGAGTATTGCTCGGTTTTCGGCTATTGTTGGGAGCGCTTTCTCGGTAAACGTGACGATCTGTCGCTGACCCCGCTCGACTTTTCGCGAGTGAGCGCAATTGCCGGGGAGGGCGCTGCTTTTTTCCTGTTGCAGCCGGAAGCTTCGGGCGCTGCCAAATATGGGCGTATTGACAAGGTTGAAATGGGGAATCTCTGCGGTAGTCAGCCACAATTGCTCTCAGGACAGCCATTGATTCTCGGGTGCGAAGGGCATCCTTTGAGCGGTTCTATTTATCGACAGCAGATTGCTGATGATCAACCGGTTGCCTGTTACACGCCCCTTTATGGTGCTTCGCCGGTCACTCAAGGGTTCGATCTTGCGGTTGCCGCTCTTGCGTTGCAACAGCAACAGCTTTTCCCATCAGCGGATAATGGCGGCGATTATTATTCTGGACATGTTGTTAACGAGTCACAGGGTTGTACGAAACTTGGTTGTCTGAGATTCGGTGTGAGCGGTGAATATGCCGCTATCCAATTGGAAAGGAGATAGCTGTGCGTTGCGCTGTGGTTAGATTGTCGATCATCCTGATTTTTGCTTGTGCTCTGTCCCTACCTGAAACAGCTCGCGCTTTTTCACTGAAAAATCCTGAGCAGGCCGGGGTCGCCATCAATCTTGGCTCCAGCTATGATCCGCAACCGACATTCAGGTTTGCCCAGTTGAGCCTGATGGCGCTTTACGACTACGAGCAGATTATGCCGCACCCTGCTCCCGAGCCGCTTCGCTTTAAGTTGGAAGGGAGTCTCGGTCTGGCGGATGATTCTGAGCAGCATTTGCTCGCCTCGGCCAATTTTTTTGCTCTCTATTATTTGAGAAATCTGGAAAACGGTCATTTTCGTCCCTATGTTGAAGCCGGAGTTGGGGTAGCCTATGGCGATTTTCAGGTTGACGGCCAGGGCTTGCGTTTCAATTTTAATCCGCAGGCAGGGATCGGCGCCGAATGGCAGACGCAGGGGAGTCAACGCTGTTACGGCGCTTTGCGTGCCTACCATATTTCCAACGGCAATCTGCATCGGGACAATCGGGGTATTAACGCCGTTGCTTTGCAAATAGGTATTTTTTTCTAGAAAAGATCAGCCGTTTTTCTATCAATCGGTAGTTTGGTTACTCAGACAAGGAGGAGGAGATGAAAACGCGTATAGTTGTGTTAATGGTGTTTTTGGGCTTGCTACTGTCGGGTTACGGTTTCGCTCAGCTTGATCGTAGTGCAGAGGTCAGCAAACTTATTGCTGGTCTCGAATCAGCGAGTCGCGTACAGCGGGTTAACTCTGCAAAAGTAATCTCTCGATCCGGATTGCAGGATCAGGCTTTGTACCTGAAAATTGCTGACCTGCTCAAGGCCGGTTACACCCATGAGTACGAGAAGAACCATACCGATGAAATGTCTTGGATGTGTAAGGCGTTGGCGGCATCAGGGAATCCTCAATTTCGAGAACTGCTGGATGAAATCGCTGCAAAATCACCAAGCGTGAAATTAAAACGATATGCCAAGCAGAGCTCTGAACTGATCGATGATTATGCTCAGCGTAGTCAGATTTTGAATGCAACGGACGCCTGGGATGAGGAACTGAGTGCAGAAGAGAACAGACTTGTCAACATGCTGAAATCGGACGATATCGGGTTAAGGAGAGATGCCGCCAAAATTATCGTTCGGAATGTTGACAATGATGAAAAGGTATTTGCGGCCGTCGCATTTGCCTTGTCGGGTATGTCCAAAGATTTTCATTCCTATAGCCAGTATGTCGATACCATGTCCTGGCTGTGCAAGGCTCTGGCAGCATCTGGAGATGGCAAGTATATTGAAGCTCTTGAGCAGGTTCACGGCAATACGCAGAACCTGAAACTGCGCTCCTATGCCTCGAAAGCGCTCAACGCTCTTAGATAGCTGAAGCCGGAAGATGTGCCACAGTACGCCGCCATTCTCGATTAGTGGAGAGAGATCACTTGCGCCTTTGATGAACCGGGTCGCTATGTTCTGACACCCGGTGCCCACAACCCCCTGCTCGGGGAGCCAACCAAAAAGGGCTTACAGTATTTCATTTCTGTAAGCCCTTTTTGGTTTCATTGTCGGGTGACAAGATTATTATCAATGCGTCGGGCGTGAAAGGTCGATCAGGCTCCTGCCGTCCAGAATATCGAAGCTGATCACTGTGCCGATCATCTTCGCTGCTCCCCGTCCAGCTTCTCGTGTGACCTCCGCCTTGATCTTTTCAAACAGCTCGCCGGATTCTTCGCAGCCGTTCATTTTCAGGTAAAGGCGCATCCCCTGAAAGTTAAGCAGACTGGTACCGGGGATCATCAATAGCAGGGTAGCGTGGGGATTCTGATATAGGTTGCTCAGGGTGCGATTGTTCCCCATACCGACGATAATTTGTTCATCGATCAGCCGCACCGAACCGAAGACGGCACAGTTCGGAAGGCCATCACCGTCGGCTGTACTTAAGGTGCCGATGACGCCCGGGGTTTCCAGAAGCGTTGCAATCTTTTTCAAATTCATGGGTCGTAGTTTCCGTTTGTCCGTAAATATTTACGTTAAATATTTCCAAGGCTTACCGGCTGCTGGTTGCAGCGTTGCGCCCACTTTTCGAGGCCTCGACTATTGATCCGCTCCGGCAGTTCTCGGACTAAGGGAGCTCGACCCCGCAGCTGCCATCACAATAAGGCTGATTCTCCGTTTTGCCACAGCTGCAAATGTAAACCTTCTTCCGCTCCTCGACCTCGAACTTGAAGGGCAGATTCTCACCGGCCTGATGGCTGCCGTCACAAAAGGGCAGATCCTGCGATTCTCCGCAGCTGCAGCGGTAGTAGGTTCCTGATTCCAGGGTCAGAGTAATCGGCATTCCCGCATCGGTATTCATATTGCTCATCGGCTGTTTCTCCTCAATGTTTCGGGTCCGCCGGAGCGAATTTTCCAGAACGCATCCCCGGAATAAATTCCCAGTCCCGCCCAGATAAACAGAAAACTGATGAAATGTCCTTGGGAAAAGGGTTCACCGTAAAGACCGACCGCCAGAATAAAGTGCAAACTGGGGGTGATGTACTGCAGAAAGCCGATTGTCGAGAGTTGCAGGCGACGGGCGGCTCCGACAAACAACAGCAGTGGAACGGCGGTGACCACTCCGGACAGCGGCAGCAGGATGTCCAGCCGTAACGTCCCTGCCAGAAAATTCCCCTGCTGCAGGTTCGCCAAATAGAGGATGTAACCCAGGGCAATGGGGCCCAGCAGCAGGGTTTCGACCGTCAGGCCGATCATGGCATCTACTTTGGCCAGTTTACGAAGCAGTCCATAGAGTCCGAAAGTGGTGGCCAGAATCAAGGCGATCCAGGGGAATCGGCCGTGCTGAAATGTCAGATTCAGGACACCGAGCAAAGCGAGCAGAACGCTGAGCTGCTGCCAACGGGTCAGGCGTTCCCGCAGAAAGACAAAGCCGAGCAGCACGCTGAGCAGCGGGGTGATGAAATAACCGAGACTCGATTGCAGCACTTCACCACGTTGAACGGCATAGATAAAGACCAGCCAGTTGGTCGCAATCAGCAGGGTTGAGCCGCACAGGGTCAGCAGGGTCGAACGATCCCGCAAGGTCCCCCAGAGGTTGCCGAGTTGCTGCTTGCCGCTGACCAGGATAAAGAGAAAAACCACCGACCAGAAAATCCGGTGGCTGACAATCTCCAGCGGTGTCGCCCCGGCCAAAGCCTTGAAGAAGACCGGGAAGGAGCCCCAAGTGGTATAGGCCACCAGGCCGAAAAGGATCCCTTGGCGGGTTGTATTTGAGGGTGCGGTGCCGGTTCCGGATTTGTCCATGTGGGGAAACTGTCTCATTTTTGCTTAGCCGTCTCAAGGCTTTTTACGAAAACAGCAATGATGGCTGATAACATTCTCACCGCCCCGGGCAGACAGGCAGCTCAAATCCCGCGTGGCCATGCCGTGGTGCTCTGCGTTGGATAATTCTGGTTGTTGAATCGGGGCAGCAACTATCTTGACATAGGGATTAATCTTAGATGTTTGTCTTGACCTATCGTCGTTGAATATCTTTGAGCAGGCGTGCGGCAGGGTTCCGCAAACCCTGAATTAAGAAGGTGCCAAGAGATAAATCAAACCTGACGTAACCGCTGCAATAAAAAGAGTTCGCAACCCAGCCCACAACCAATTCGTGCCGCTGGTTCGCCCCAGAAATACGCCCAGCAGGAACAAGATACCTAAGGCCAACATCAGGGCAAATTCCAATGCGTCGAACGGCAATTCTAAAGGTAGTGTCGCGGCCCATATCGGCAAAATAATAATCAATGAAATCACCAGCGGTGAAAGGCCATTGACTGCCGCAATCAAAAAAGGAAGTAAGCGGGCGGCTTGCCCGTAAGCGGAGTCATCCAGCTTTTTGAGCATTGCCTGTTCAAGTTCTCGAAGTTCTTTTTTCTGCTCTGTGGTTTCACTGATATACGCACTGGTCAGGCCACTCATTCCGAGAGCAATGGCTGCACCGAAACATGAGTTCATTATAGTTGGTAAATTTGCCCGATCGCTCACGTAAAAACCCATGATTATGCCAAGCATCGTAAGTGCGCCGTCAAAACCGTTAACAACGAAGTATCTCCGCCCAAGACTGTGCGAGCGAGTTATCTCCAGCAGTAATGCCAGTTGCTTAAACATGCTCTTCGCTATTGAGCTGCTTCATCTAATCGGACTCACTTTCGACTTCGACCTTGTCAATACTGTGTATCGAACCGCCCATCTCTGAAATGGCTTCGGCAATAGCTTCGTACTTCAGGTTTTCGCCGGTAATAACGATGACAACGGTTTCCGTTTTTTCATCGACCCCCGTGACCGTCAGTTCGATCCGTGCTCCCGGCGACTTGTCCGCAATAGTGGAGCCGAAGACCAGACCGTTGGGATGATGGGGTTTTAGAACATCAAGTTCAATTCGTTTTATGGATACCATAGTTCACCGGCCTTATGCTGTTTTGGTCGATTTACTGACGAGGATTAGTCCTGAAGAAAAAGCGCCACCACCGAAGGCACGGCTACCAGCGAAGCTTCCTGACATGATAAACACTATCTCCCGTTTTTGTCTTTATCCCCGCAATAAAGAGTCCAGAGGATCAATTTTCGAACTATCTGCAGTTTGGAGAAAAAGGGGATGCCAAAAAAGAAAATATTGCATTTTTCACTCTCCTTCCAGGGCATTCGCCTGATGGTCAACATGCCTAATAGTATGAATTGTATCAGCATTCTGGGAGACGACAAGAGACCTTCCGGGAAGTTGTCCATAGATATTACTGCAAAAATGTGCCTGATAAATCCTGTTGTCTCAGGCTGGAACGATTGAATTCAGACTGATTTGTGATCTGCGGCGAGCTTGTTTTCAGGTTTTTTTCTGATCACTAGCGTGGCAGCAGCAACGAAATCCCACCGGTGATCAGTAAAAACAGCACCGAGACCCAGAGGCAGCCGGTCAGCCCCGCCAGCTGAAAGACCAGTCCGGAGAGCAGGGTGCCGATCAGCCCATCGGTCAGACTGGAAGGGAACTTGTCAGCGCTTCTCAACTCAGCAATTTTTCGATATCAGCTGGACTGGCTACCTTGCCGATAAGCAGTACCCTGCCGTCAACGGCCAGCCCCGGAGTGGTCATTACGCCGAAAGCCATGATTTGGTTGATGTCGGTGACTTTTTCCATCTCATACTCAAGTCCGAGAGCATCAGCAGCTTGTTTGGCATTTTCTGCAAGTTTTTCGCATTTAGCACAGCCTGTGCCGAGAATCTGAATTTTTTTCATCATTGACTCCTTTTCCCGGTTAAAAGAATGTTCCGTAAATCAGTCCGCTGATGGTCGCCATCACCATCACCAGCAAAACAAACACAGTGGTTTTTTTTGTGCCCATCACGCTGCGGATTACCAGCATGTTCGGCAGTGAAAGAGCTGGCCCGGCCAGCAGCAGGGCCAGCGCCGGACCTTTACCCATTCCGGCGCCGAGCAGCCCTTGCAGAATCGGCACTTCGGTCAGGGTGGCAAAATACATGAATGCGCCGAAAATCGAGGCGAACAGGTTGGCGGAGAGAGAATTGCCGCCGACCAGCGAGGCTACCCATGCTGACGGGATCAGCCCTTCATGACCGGGACGGCCGAGCAGAACCCCGGCGATCAGGATGCCGATCAACAGCAGTGGCAGAATTTTTTTGGCAAAATCCCAGCTTTCCTCAAACCATTCCCCCATCTCGCCGTCACGGGTGCTCTTCAGGTTGCTCAAGACCGAGAGGCTGATGACCCCGGCAGTAAATGCGAGTTCCGGGTGTTGCGGGGTGATAAAGGTGAAAATCAGCGCTGGTAATACCGCCGGGAAAATGCGCCCCCAGCCGAGTCGGAACCAACTGGCCAGCATGCCGGCCAGGGCGACCGAGAAACCACCGGTAAGCCACCACTTGGCCAGATAGATCGCGTGCCAGAGGCCGCTGGGCTGGTCGGTTTTGCCCCAGTTGGCAAAGACCAGGATGCCGACCATCGCGG
>WTCI01000290.1 GCA_013138655.1 Desulfuromonadaceae bacterium
GGCGTTGCTCTGTCGGATGGTGCAGGTTGGTGAAGTTACCGGAAAACTGGACGAAGTGTTTCTGCAGTTGGCGATCTATTTCGAACGGGAGAAGGACACCATCAATCGAGTTAAGTCAGCACTGCGCTACCCGACCTTCGTGCTGGTTGCCATATTTTTCGCGGTGATTTTTATCAGCCTTTTTGTCATTCCGGCATTTGAAAGAGTTTTTGCCAGTGCCGGAGCCGAACTTCCCCTGGCGACCCGGATTCTTCTCGGGCTGTCATCTTTCATGTTAAGCAACTGGCCGTATCTTCTGGGAGTGCTGGTTGCCGCGATTTTTGCTGTGCAAAAGGGCCTGAAAACGACCCGGGGGCGCTACCTCTGGGATCGCTACAAACTGAAAATTCCACTTGTCGGGGATATCATCCTGCGCTCAACCCTGGCGCGTTTCTCACGCGGGTTCATTATGGGCTATACCGCCGGTGTCCCATTGACTCAGGCGCTTGGTTTTACCGCGCGTGCCGTTGATAACGCCTACGTTGGTGAGAAGATCGAATTGATCCGCAATGGCGTTGAGCGTGGTGACACCCTGACGCGCAGTGCCACGCAAACCGGCATGTTCACGCCGCTGGTGTTGCAGATGCTGGCGGTCGGAGAAGAAACCGGCGCGGTTGACACCATGCTGGAAGATGTCGCGGAATTTTATGAACGTGAGGTCGATTATGATTTGAAGAATCTCTCCAGCGCGATAGAACCGATCATGATCGCCATTATCGGCGGCATGGTATTGGTGCTGGCGCTGGGTGTTTTCCTGCCGATGTGGAATCTGGGAAGCATTGCAAAATAAGTGCAGATTTAGAGTTGATTCATGAACGGAAGTGAGAGATACTTGATAAGTGAATGTTAATCATGGCAGATACGCTTCGTGTTCAAGGCAGAAAGGTTTTACCTTTCTCGAACTGGTTGTCGTTATCACCATTATCAGCATTCTCGCCGTGTTTGCCTTTGATCGTTATTACCGACTATTGGTCGACGTCGAACGGACAACGATGGAACATAACCTGGGGGTGATGCGCAGCGCCATTGCCATGCAGGTGGCTTCTTACTTTGTGGCCGGCAAAATGCCGGAACTGGAAACCTTGCTTGGCACTAACCCGATGGAACTGTTGGCAGAACAGCCGAAAAATTACCTGGGTGTTCGTAGCCAGCAGAATATTGATGGAATTGAACCCGGCAACTGGTTTTATGACGCAGATGCAAAGTTGCTGGTCTACGTGGTTAGAAACACACTTTTTTTCGAAACAGAACGGGCAAAACCGGCCCGGGTGCGATTTAAGATTTTCCCGGTTTATTCCGATAGGGATCAGGGGAGCTATCTTTCCGGTTTGAGGTTGCGGCCTTTAGAGACCTATCGTTGGTTGAAAACAAGCAACTAAGATGGCGTCGCAAAAAGTCCGCCCTCCGGCATTGCAGCAGTTTTTCAGGATCTCGACATACCATATGTATGCCTTCGCCCCTGAAAAACCACTACGCCTTGTAGGTCGAAATTTTTGCTTAGCCATCTCATGACTTTTTGCGAGTGCATCAACTAAGGTTGAATATAAATTCATGGCACAGGTTGCTGCCGAAACGAACAAGGGAGTATGAAAATGCGGAATCAAAAAGGTTTTACACTGATTGAACTGGTTGTCGTGATTGTTATTCTGGGTGTTCTGTCTGCGGTGGCGGTGCCGAAGTTTGTCGATATGCAGGTTGATGCTCGTGAGTCAGCCGTAGATGGTCTGAACGGTGCCGTTCGCAGCGCCTCCGCTCTGGCCCATGCACAGGCTTTGGTCAAGGGGCAGACCGGTGCAACCGGGACAATCACCATGGATGGGACCAGCGTCGCGTTGGTTCATGGTTATCCATCAACTGCCGGGATCGGCAGTGCCGTGACCTTTGACGGTTTTACTTTTGCCGGTGGTGTCTTCACCCTGCAGGCCAACTGCCTGGCGACCTATGTCGAACCTGCATCGGCTGGCGCTGCTCCGACGATTTCGACAACGAAAACCGGATGTAACTAATCTGAGTTGTTCTTTTAAACTCGGGTCTGTCTCGATAATTGTAGCTTGATTTCTCTTGGAAACGGGACCTGCGTATGGTTCCGTTTTCTTTTTTGTAACTATTCAGCACAATAGAAATAGTTGTCATTCCCGAGGGTTTAATCGGGAATCCAGATTTTAGAACCATGGATGCCCGACAGAGGCACTCGGGCATGACAGACGTTTTTGTCAACAGTTTATATTATGATGAACAGTTACTCTTTTTTTTAGAATTTTGATGAGAGCCGATGCTTTATCCAGGACAAAAACAGGCCGGTTTTACCATGATCGAATTGGTCGTGCTCATCCTGCTGCTGGGGATCTTGTCCGTCTTTGTCTTGCCACGTTTTGTCGATTTCGATACTTTCCGTACCCGTGCGGCCTACGATGAAGTTGCCGGTGCGGTGCGTTATGCACAGAAGCTGGCCGTGGCCAGCGGTTGCGAAGTGCAGGTGGTCATATCCGGTGGAAGTTATGCCCTTCAGCAACATTCCACCGATTGCACCTCGGGGGCCTTTTCGACCATCGTCAACCATCCGATCACCAGTAACAATGTTTCGGGGGTGAGTCTATCCTCAAGTCCTAACAGTTTTATCTTTGATGCCATGGGCCGCAGTTCCAGTGGCGTGACCATCAATGTCGGCAGTGAGAGTTTGACCGTTATCGCTGAAACCGGCTATGTGGATGCGCAATGATCCGACGTGATGACATAGTTTTATCTCCCTCTCCCTTGACGGGAGAGGGCCGGGGTGAGGGTGAGGTTTGTGCCATTAAATCCCCCCTTCCCTCAATCCCCTCCCGCCAGGGGAGGGGAGGTCTCTTTGTGTCCAATGCTGGAATGACCCTGATTGAGCTGGTTGTGGCAATGGTTGTTATCTCCGTTGCGCTGGCAGGTATTATGTCGGTTATCAATTACACAACGTTGCATTCGGCCGATCCGGTGTTACGTCATCAGTCCCTTGCGATTGCCGAAGCCTATATGGAGGAGATCGCTCTGAAAAACTATATTGACCCTGATGCTGACGGGGAAGGCAGCCGGGCTCTGTTTGACGATGTTGATGATTATAACGGTCTGTCTGAGAGTGGAGTTCATGATCAGAACGGGAATGCCATCGGTGGTCTGGAAAATTATTCAGTCACTGTCAGTGTTGCTCCGCAAAATTATGGCCCATCGGGAGCCGAAGTTTCCGGGTTGAAAATAGCTGTGACCGTGACTGATCCGGCGGGTGAGAGTCTGGCACTGACCGGTTATCGGGCAAACTATTGATCAGTTGGCTGAAATTGGATAAGTGGATATGCGATGATCCGGCGTAATGAAATCAAAACAACTCCCTCTCCCTTGAAAGGAGAGGGTTGGGGTGAGGGTGAGATTGTCAGAATCGACTCCCCCCTCCCCTCAATTCCCTCCCGCCAGGGGAGGGGAAGGTTGTTAGCAGAATCCGGCTTCACTTTGATTGAAATGATTGTGGTGATCGTCATTGTCGGGATTCTGGCTGCACTCGGTGGGCAATTTATTGTCGCGCCGGTCACTGGCTATATTGACCTGTCGCGTCGTGCCCGTTTGGTCGATCAGGCCGAGATGGCCCTGCGCAGGATGCAGCGCGATATCCGGCATGCTCTGCCGAACAGTATTCGGATTGATAATACCGGGCAATATCTGGAAATGTTGAATACCGTCGATGGTGGTCGATATCGGCGTTATCAGGATCCTGTTCCCGGGGGGGATATTCTGGATTTCACGGTTGCGGAGACCGGTTTTGATGTTCTTGGCGATCTGCGAGTTGTGCCGACATCCGGGCAGAGCCTGGTTGTCTACAATATCTCTTCCAGCGGTTCGAGTGGCAATGCCTATGCGGCAGCACCAGATAACATGGCGGTCATTGGCGCGGGAAGTACAGTGGCGCATGTTAACCTGTCTCCTGGTTTTGATTTCGTCAACGCTTCACCATATCAACGATTTTTCATTGTTGATCAACCGGTGACCTATGCCTGTGAGGGGGGAGTGCTGAACCGCTATGCAGGATATGCGCTGACTTCCAGCCAGGCGACACCGCCGGCAGGATCTTCTGCTCTTGTCTCACGAGGTCTCAGCAGCTGTCAGTTCCGTTACCATCCGGGAGCCAGTCAGCGGGCAGGTTTGGTGACATTGGAACTTTCCTTGTCGGAAGCGGGGGAAACAATTACCCTGCTGCATCAGGTTCATGTAGTGAATGCGCCATGAAGATGCCGTCAGTTTTAAAAAATAAGGCCGGGTTCACTCTGGTGCAGGCGATCTTTATCCTGGTCGTTTTGGCTCTGCTCGGAAGTGTGATGATGCGCCTGAGCGGGGTGCAGAGTTCCACCAGCCTGTTTGCCATTCAGGGCGCACGGGCTTACCAGGCGGCCCGCAGTGGTTTGGAATGGGGAGCCGCACGGGCCGGTAGTGGAGCCTGTGGCAACAATACCATGACTATCGAGAATTTTTCTGTGACGGTCAATTGCAGCAGTACCGGTTTTGTCGAAGGACCTGGCCCATCTTACTCGATTTATCAGATCAGTTCGGTGGCGAGTTACGGAAATTACGGCAGCCCGGATTATGTTCAGCGCCGGGTCGAAGCGAAGGTCAAACTGCCATGATGAGACGATCAAGATGCATGCTGCTCAGTCTGCTGGTTGTGCTGCTGGTGGGATTTGTCGTGCCGTCGGTCTGGGCGGGCTGCTCCGAATATATCGGCCATGCAACTCTCAATGAGGCAAGCACCAAGAATAATGAGGACTTTGTCGAAGTTAAGCTTCTCGACGGGAACATCAGCAGTGTTATTTACAATACCTGGACCATCGGTGTTTGTAGTGCTAAGGGGGGGTGCAGTACTTATAATGTTTCGTCGGCAACGGTGACATTACCGTATCTGGTTGTCAGTGGAATTGACCAGAAAGAATTCGATTTCAATAAGGGAGCAGATATCCTGCTGAAGGATGGCGGTGGTAATGTCATTGATTCCCTGAATATTGGTAATTATTCGGCACAAGCGAGCCAGACCTCAGGATGTTCTTTCGCTTTTGCTACGACCGTTGGTAAATCGAATACCCATACTTTCGCCCGATCCCCAGACGGAACAGGTGATTGGGCGGCGACCGGGCCCGGGGGGTCAGTGCCCAATACCGAGGAGGCGGGAAACGATGATGCCACAGGACCTGATGGAACTCCGATTGCCCGGATCGATATCGCGAATGTTACTGTCAATAGAGGAGATACCGCGACCTTTACTCTCTCGGTGTACGATGAAAGTGGCAATCCGACGACCAAGCCATACAGTATTCAAATCGAATATGAAACGATCGATGATACCGCAGCCGCTGGGACCGATTACACTGCTGGCTCTGGAACTGTTACCATCCCCGCCCATGCCGGTTCTGCTACCTTCGATGTGCCGACCCTTGGGAGTGGCGGAGGCGGTTGCGGCGGATCTGCACTCGATTTCTGGGTTCGGATCATAAATCCGACAGGGGCGGCTAACCCGGTCGTCATTCTCAATCATTTTGCCATCGGAACCATCACCGATGGCGACACCCTCGACCACATTCGTATCGAGCATAGTGGTCTCGGCCTCACCTGCCAGCGCTCAGATATCGTCATCCGGGCCTGTAGCGATGCTGACTGCAACAGCGAATATCCCTTCCCGGTGGAGGTGACCATGGTCCCGGCTTCGACCAACCCACCCTACTGGGTGGACGGCGACAGCTATACCTTTACCGGCAACACTACGGTGCAGTTGCGGCAGACAACTCCGGCAACGTTGACCCTGGGGATATCCAGCCCATCGCCGACTCCGTCAAATGGTTCCGTCTGCTACGTCGGCGGCAGCCCCGGAACTTGCGATATCACTTTCTATGAATCGGGATTTGTTTTCGATGTGCCGGATCTGAGGTCCTGTGAGACTTCGGCCGCTGTTTCCATCCAGGCCGTGCGGGCTGACGCCACTGCACAAACCTGTGTCGCTGATGGCGGTTTCGCCGGCACCAATAAAACGATCAGTTTCTGGAGCAGTTACAGCAACCCGACCAGCGGAACGGAACAGGTCAGTATCGGTGGAATAGATGTTGCGACCAGCAGCCCCGGTACTGGAATCGAGCTTAGTTTCGATGCCGGTGCAACGGCCAGTTTCACCCTCAATTACCCCGATGCCGGGCAGTTGCAGCTGGATGCCCGGTATGGAGGGGTAACAGGTTCGGAAGAAGAAGGGCTGGTGATGCTGGGCAATGACAGTTTTGCTGTCTGGCCGATCGGCCTGTGCGTTTATTTCGATGATGCCAATGCAGATTGTGCTTCGGGCAATGGATCCTGTTCAGAATTCAAAAAGGTAGACGAGGTGTTTAACCTCAAAGTGAAAGGCGTCTGCTGGGAATCGTCCGCTGATACTGATTTTTGTAGTGGTAACCCGACAACACAGAATTTCCAACTGAACTCAATTCCGATCACGCATAATCTGGTTGCACCATCCAGTGCCGGTGTCAGTTCCGGAATGATCGGAGTGTCATCAATCGATATCTCAGCGGCCGATAACGGTGAGCATATCATCAGCAATCAGACCGTTTCAGAAGTTGGAGTCTTTACGTTCACCGCAACTCCGCCGAATTATTTCGGAGTGCCTTTGCCTGCGGCGACCTCGGAAAATATCGGCAGATTTACCCCGG
Organism: Desulfuromonadaceae bacterium; assembly: GCA_013138655.1. Taxonomy (GTDB): domain Bacteria; phylum Desulfobacterota; class Desulfuromonadia; order Desulfuromonadales; family Geopsychrobacteraceae; genus Malonomonas. The sequence goes on from WTCI01000290.1 coordinate 6,738, forward strand.
ATCATTTCATAACATCGATAATAACTAACGGTGTGTTGCAGGATGGTTGCACCGGGTTCACCTATTCCGGCCAGACCTTCAGCTACGTCTCCTCCAATTTTCCCGAAATGCTGATCACTGCGACTGACAGTGCCGGGAACACGACGGTAAATTATCGGGATGATTTTGTTAAATTAACCGACCCTGCGACGCAAATCAGCATGCCGGCAGTCACCGCCGATGCCAGCCATACAGGTGCACTGGGGACACCACTTGCCCTGACTTGGGCACCTTCAAGTCATTTGGTGCAAAATGATGATGGAACTCTGACCTTTACCCTAGGTGCTGATCAGTTTACCTATATGCGTGAGGCTAATGCTCTTGTCGCTCCTTTCACCAGTGATATCCAGCTTTCCGTCACCTCAATTGTTGATAGTGATGGAATTGCTGCGACGGGATTGCCGAGTGAATTTTCACCCATCGGCACTGAGATTCGCTATGGGCAAATGCAATTGCAGAATGCCTATGGTCCGGAAACTTTGCCACTGACGATTCCTGTTCTTACCGAATATTATGATGGCAATGGTTTTCTACTCAATTCCCTGGATAATTGCACCTCTTACGATGCCTTGCATCTTTCTTTGAGTAGTTTTCAAGGGAATCTGACCAGCTCGGATACTGCTGCGTCGGGTACCGGGATATTGCTCTCCGGAATCGGTAATAATCTCAATTTAAGTGCTCCAGGGGCGGGAAATGAAGGGAGTGTCGATTTGACTCTTGATCTGTCGCAGGCCACCGGGGCAGATATGGAATGGTTGCAACCGGGTGGAAACAATCCTGCCGCAAAAGCGACTTTTGGTATTTTTAAAGGAAACCAGAGGCTGATCTACATGCGGGAATCGATCTGGTAAATGGGGGGGAGTGTTGTTTTTGCTCCACCGTTTGGAGATACAGAGAACGGTGAGAAAACCACCATCTTTTCGAACCTCTTGTTTCTTAATGACGTTTCGTTATGGATTCTGATTGGTCGATTGAAAAACGAAAACGGAAGTCTTTTTTGCCACAGACACGTACAGACCACTGCGGGACAAAAGCAAAATCGTATCTCGCACAAAGCCACAAAGCCCACTAAGAAGAACCAGGGCAAAAGCGAATTTATAGATTGAAGATCAAAACCTGAATAATGGGTTTCCTTTGTGA
>WTCI01000348.1 GCA_013138655.1 Desulfuromonadaceae bacterium
GTCGCCGAGGAAAAACCTTACGTGACGATCATGCCGTACTTTTTCACCAAGATGGCCGGAATGGTCAAAAGCCTGGAGATCATCTGGCCGGAAGATGGTGCCATCATCAGCCCGATCTTCATGCTTACCAAGCAGGCGAGTATGGAAAAAGTCAAACCGATCGCCGAGTTCCTTGCCAGTCAGCCGGTCGGTGAAATCCTCGCGCAACTGGGGCTTTTCCCCTCACTGCACCCGAAAGTGGATAATCGGTTGAACTTTGAGCATCCCTGGAAGTGGGTCGGTTGGGACTACATCTATCAGCAGGATATCGGTGAACTGATCCGCCACACCAACCGGATCTTCGAAGACTCGATGAACGCCGCCTAGGAGAATACCCATCATGCGTTTCCTGACTGTATCCGGCCCGCCATCCTCCGGAAAAACCTCGGTCATTCTGCGGGTCATCGAAGCCCTGCAGACCCGGCAGAGAAAGATCGGCGTGGTCAAATTCGATTGTTTGCTGACTGAAGACGATCAGCTCTATGCGAAAAAAGGCGTACTGGTGAAAAAGGGGCTCTCCGGCGCCCTCTGCCCCGACCATTATTTTGTCAGCAATATCGAAGCCTGTGTCACCTGGGGACATGAAAACGACTGCGCATACCTGATCAGCGAGAGTGCCGGGCTCTGCAACCGCTGCTCGCCGCATATCAATGAAATCACCGCCGTCTGCGTCATCGACAACCTGAGCGGGATCAATACCCCGCGCAAAATAGGCCCGATGCTGAAATCGGCGGATATCGTCGTCATCACCAAAGGGGATATCGTCTCCCAGGCCGAGCGGGAGGTCTTCGCTTCGCGGGTCAAGCAGGTCAATCCCGGCGCCGTCATCATGCACGTCAACGGCATTACCGGCCAGGGAGCTTTCGAACTGACCAGCCTGTTTGAGGAAGCCTCGGATATTGAAACTCTGAAAGGCAAAACCCTGCGATTCTCCATGCCGTCTGCTCTTTGCTCCTACTGCTTGGGAGAAACCCGCATCGGCGAAGAACACCAGACCGGCAATATCCGTAAGATGGATATTTGAATAGAGGACTGAACGGATGAGTTATTACGATCTGCTCCCGCGACCGCTCAGCGAATTACTTGCTGAACATCCCTATATCGAAGACTTCCTTTCTTCATTCGGGCTGGAAGTTGAACCAGGGCAGGAGTCCTTACAAGACTATCTAGTGAATCTCAATCCTGATCTGCTGGAAGATCTGGGTATCGGTGCCGAGCAATTGCAACAGAGTCTGCACGATTTCATCAACGGCATGCTGGCTCTCGATGATCCCCTCGATCAGGTCAACTCGCTGACCCTGATCGGCGGTTTCAACAAATCGGGCACGGCAGAAAACCTGGAACTGACCCTGAAACCGGGCGAGGTGATCTGTATCGTCGGACCGACCGGCTCCGGCAAGAGCCGTCTGCTGGCGGATATCGAATGGGTCGCCCAAGGGGACACCCCGACCGGAAGAAAAATCCTCATCAATGGCGAGGTTCCGGACAGCAAGTGGCGCTTTTCCACCGAGCACAAACTGGTCGCCCAGCTGTCGCAGAACATGAACTTCGTCATGGATTTGTCAGCCGAAGAGTTCGTTCGCATGCATGCTGAGAGCCGCCTGGTGACCGAACCGGAGAAAAAGGTCGAGATGATCCTCAAACAAGCCAACGAACTGGCCGGCGAGACCTTTCTGCCCGACACCCCGATCACCTCCCTCAGCGGGGGCCAGTCGCGGGCGCTGATGATCGCCGATATGGCATGTCTGAGTAAATCGCCAATCGTGTTGATCGATGAGATCGAGAATGCCGGGATCGATCGCAAAAAGGCCCTGGATCTGTTGATGCGCGAGGAAAAAATTGTCCTCATGGCAACCCATGACCCGATCCTCGCACTGATGGGCGACAAACGTCTGGTGATCAAAAACGGCGGGATCGCCAGAATTATCGAAGCGAGCGCTGCGGAACGTAAAAATCTGATCGCCCTGGAAGAATTGGATAACAAGCTGCTCGCACTGCGGAATCGCATCCGTTCGGGCGAAACCTTGGAAAGCATATAAAGGAGACAAATAATGCATGACGGTTGCAGTGGAAGCGTTGGTGACGGTGCCCAAGTCGTCGACAAGTTACGGATGATGGGCTTTAGTCAATACGGGATGCCGGAGCCGGTGGAAATCGGCTGCGAAGGTTGCCGGACAACATTCATGATGGAAACCCTGGAAGCCAGATGCCCGAACTGCGGCATGGTCTACGGTGTCACCCCCTGCCATGCCAGTGATGCCTCAGGTATCAAGGCCGCCGGAATCGACTACTGATAAACTCACACGATATCGAAATTATTCAGTGCTATTGGGGAGATAGATTGCCGCCACCTCTTTGCCGTGGATCTGGAATCTCTGCCGGTGAATAACCTGAGAAAACCGACGTCGCTCAAAGTGACACCGGAAGAACGGCCATCAGGAGAATACTCTGGACAGTTGACGAGAAAAGGCTGACAACGCGCACGCTGTCAGCCTTTTTTCGTTCTCTAATTTGCGTGAGAAGAATTAAGCCTCTTCCTCGGCAGTGACAACCACCTTCAACTCGGCAACCACACCGGCATCCAGTTTTACATTGACAACATGCTCGCCGAGCGACTTGATCGGCTCGACCAATTGAATCTTTTTACGATCAATCCCAATACCGGCCTCTTGGAGTTTGGCTTCCAGGTCCATCGAAGTAACCGAACCGAACAGCTTGCCTTCTTCACTGGCACGCTGTGAAAACTCACAGACCACTCTTTCGATCCGGGCCTTGACGGCTTCGGCATCCTTGGTCACTTTTTCCAGTTTGTGGGCCAGTTGGCGCTTCTGGTGGTCCAGTTCCTTGACGTTGCGCTCGTTGGCAACGATCGCCAGTCCCTTGGGAACCAGGTAGTTGCGAGCATAACCCGGCTTGACGACAACCTGGTCACCGATCACGCCGAGCCCGTCGACATTCTCTTGCAGAATAATATTGACACTCATGAGTTTCCTCCGTATCAGAACGAGTTTTAAATATCTTTTTTCCGGGGGCGACGGAAGTCAATCCAAAGATCGAAAACCCCGACACCGGTAATAATCAGCGGCAAAGGATTAAGAATAAACAGCAGCGCGTAAATCAACCCTTTGATGGGTGGCGAATACGCCTTTCGCTGCAAAAAGCTGCTGACAACGGCCAACCCTTGTAAAAAGTAGAGAGGAAGCAAAACCGCCAGCAGGTTACGACCCGTCAAAGCCAACACCTCAAAAGGTGCCAGCAGGGCAAAGCCGGAGAGGATCAAAACCCAGATCAAGCCAGCCGGCAGGCGCCAGCAGACAAATGACGTTCCAGCGATCCGGTAATGATTCTTTTTCAAGCGCTGCAGAATCAGCAGGCAGAGAGCCTGAACCACCAGCACTCCAGCCAGATAAAGCCCGTAAAAACTTTTCTGGATAAAGCCGGCAAGCCCGTCGATAACTCTCTGCAACTCCAGCAGCTGCGACTCGCTGAACCCTGAGTCGCGATAGATCAGCATGGCCTGGTCGACCTCCGCCTGAATCAGCTGATCAACCAGCAGTTCAAAGCGGATTTCGCTACCCTGAATCACAATCAACGCCATCACCAAGGTGACCAGCGCTGCCCCGACAACCGAGAGAAAAACCGCCCGATCCCAGGGTTGCTGCTGCTGTAACAAAAACGGCAACAGCAAAGAGCCGATCCCGAAAAACCCGAGGTAAGTCGTCAGAGTATAAACCGGCGCCAGTTGCAACAGCAGCAGACTGACAACCACGACAACCACAATACCGGTCCGTAGACCGTAACGCATACTCAGATAAGCGGCAGCAACAGGAGTCAACAGATTCAGGATCGCTCCACCGGGACCAAGCCAGTTGATCCCCAGCAAACAAACCAGTGTTACACCAATGCCAGCCGCCGTCAGTAGTGCCGCTTGCCCTTTCATCGCTTGCGGTATCTCAGCCTTTAGCGGACAGCGTGTGACTGGGTGTAGGGCAACAGGGCAATTTGCCGGGCGTTTTTGATGGCCTCAGCAATCTGCCGTTGATGTGAAGCGCAAGTCCCGGAAATTCGTCGCGGCACAATTTTGCCCCGTTCCGACAGGTAGTAGCGCAGATTGTTAACATCTTTATAATCGATCTTAGCCCCTTTATCTGCGCAGTAACGGCAGATTTTCCGACGGCCGAAACGACGACGCGGGGCAGTAGAAGATGATGGACGACTTGGTCTTTCGTATGCCATGAATATTCTCCTCGGTTGCTATCTGTTTACGCTTTTTCTTCAGCAGAAACTTCTTCCTCAACAGCGGTCTCTTCTGCAGGAGCCTCCTCTGCAGGAGCCTCTTCAACAACAAACTCCCCCTCAAAACGCACTGTCAGAAAACGCATCACCTTCTCATCCAGCCGCAGGCGACGCTCTAATTCAGCGATCACTTCCGGTCCGGCACAGAACAGGGTCTGCACATAGCAACCACGCTCAACCTTTTTGATCGGATACGCGAGCTTACGAACTCCCCAATTGTCCAGTTTGTGGATCTCAGCACCCTGATCGACGAAAACCTTCTGGAATTTATCCACCAGGGCAGTCAGCTCATCGCCGACCACATCCGGATGGATGATGTAGATTGATTCGTAATTTCTCATCAGTGTTTCACCTCTCGGATTAACAGCCCCGGACACTACCCCGGAGCAAGGATATGCCTGAAACCCCCATGGCCCCAGACGAAACAATAGCTTTTAGCACAGTAGCCCAATCGATTCAAGACTTTTCCGTAGTAGTTTTTTGCAAAGTTCAACCCCTTCAATCGCATGAAAAGGACGATTAGGATATGAAAAGCCCCTGTATCGAAATATCGATATAGGGGAGAATGTAACAATCAGAGCGGGTTTTATACATTGAAGCGGAAATGCATAACGTCACCGTCAATCACCCGGTAGTCTTTTCCCTCAAGGCGTAACAGCCCTTTCCCCTTGGCTCCGGTTTCGCCACCGGAATTGACATAATCATCGTAAGCGGTCACTTCGGCACGGATGAAACCCTTTTCGAAATCGGTATGAATAACTCCGGCGGCCTGCGGGGCCAGCGCCCCGTCGAAAACCGTCCAGGCACGCACTTCCTTCGGCCCGGCAGTAAAGTAGGTGATCAGCCCGAGCAGTTTATAACCGGCGTGAATCATTCGACCGAGACCCGACTCCTCCAGTCCCAGATCCTGCAGAAACTCCAGTTTCTCATCAGCATCCAGCTCAGCGATCTCTGCTTCGATTTTTCCGCAGATGGTCACCACCTCGGCACCTTCAGATGCGGCATGCTCACAGACCTTCTGCACAAAGGGATGTGTCCCTTCCAGATCATCCTCGGTGACATTAGCAACATAGAGAACCGGCTTCATGGTAATCAGGTGCAGTTCCCGAATAGCGGCAACCTCTTCCCGGTCCAGCCCGGCAGCACGTGCCGGTTTCCCCTCGTTAAGGGTCGACTGGATTTTTTCCAGAACGGCAACCTCGGCCTGCAGTTTTTTATCACCACTTTTCGCCTGCTTCTGACTGCGCTGAAGCCGCGTTTCGACCGTATCCAGATCAGCCAGATTCAGTTCCGTCTGGATCACCTCAATATCTCGCAGCGGATCGACACTGCCATCAACATGCACGACATTTTCATCTTCAAAACAGCGGACGATATGAGCAATGGCATCAACCTGGCGAATGTGGCCGAGAAACTGGTTCCCCAGCCCTTCCCCCTTGCTGGCTCCACGTACCAGACCGGCAATATCGACAAATTCCATGCTGGTCGACAGAATCGCCTGTGGCTTGACGATTTCCGCCAGCTTATCAAGTCGCTCGTCCGGCACCGCGACCACACCGACATTCGGCTCGATGGTACAGAAGGGATAGTTAGCCGACTCCGCTCCAGCCGAAGTGATGGCGTTGAAGATGGTTGACTTGCCGACATTCGGCAGGCCGACGATTCCGCACTTGAAACCCATATATTTATCCTGTGCAAAGAACGATAGCCGGAGCAGCTGCTCCGGCTATCGAATTGATCAGATATTCCCGCTAACTCTTAAACGAGCAGCGGTGCAATGACCAGGGAAACAACACTCATCAGTTTGATGAGAATGTTCATGGACGGACCGGAGGTATCCTTGAAGGGGTCACCGACAGTATCGCCGATAACCGCAGCGGCATGAGCATCGCTACCCTTGCCTTCACCTTCCAGTTGACCGCTCTCAATGTATTTTTTTGCATTATCCCAGGCACCGCCACCGTTCGACATCATCAGCGCCAGCAGAACCCCGGCCACGGTAGCACCGGCGAGCATGCCGCCCAGAGCTTCCTTACCAAGTACGAAGCCGATCAGAACCGGAGCGGAAATGGCAACCACGCCCGGCAAAACCATCTCTTTCAAAGCAGCACGAGCAGAGATATCGATGCATCTCTGGGAGTCCGGCTTAACACCTTCTTTACCCTCCAGCAGGCCGGGGATTTCCCGGAACTGGCGACGGATCTCGTCAACCATCTGTCCGGCGGCACGACCGACCGAAGTCATGGTCAAGGCACCGATAAAGAACGGCAACGCACCACCGATCAGCATGCCGATAATCACCATCGGGTTAATCAGGTTGATCGTTTCAAGCCCTACGGTAGTCGCGTAAGCGGAGAACAGGGCCAGGGCCGTCAAAGCTGCGGAACCGATGGCGAAACCCTTGCCGATCGCCGCGGTCGTATTACCGATGGCGTCGAGGCCGTCGGTAATTTTCCGCACATCCGGACCCAAACCAGCCATTTCCGAGATGCCGCCGGCGTTGTCAGCGATCGGACCGTAAGCATCGACCGTCATGGTGACACCGACAGTCGCCAGCATGCCGACCGCAGCAATACCAATGCCGTAAAGCCCGGCAAAATAGTTGGCGACAAAAATACAGGCACAAATGATCAGAATCGGCAGAGCAGTCGATTCAAGACCAACCGCCAAGCCATGGATGATGTTGGTTGCCGGACCGGTTTTGGAGGCATTGGCAATCCGCACAACCGGGGCACGAGCAGTATAGTACTCGGTGATCTGGCCGATAGCGATCCCGGCCAGGGTCCCGGCGAGAACGGCCCAGAAGACGCCGGTGGTGATCCCCAGAGCCTTGATGACGAAGAAAGCGATAACCAGGAAGCCTCCAGCGGCAACAAAGGTGGTGTAGTGCAGCGCCTTGGCCGGGTCAATCCCCTTGAGGAAGCGCATGGAGAAAATACCGATGAGGGAAAAGATCAGACCGACCATAGCCATCACCAACGGCAGGATCATGGCGTTGGCCTGAACCGTAGCACCGCCACCCAACTTGAGCAGCAACTCCGGACCGGCGGCCGCGGCAATCGCCATAGTGGCGATGATCGAACCGACATAGGACTCGAAGATATCGGCCCCCATACCGGCGGTGTCACCGACACAGTCACCGACGTTGTCAGCGATAACCCCCGGGTTGCGCGGGTCGTCTTCAGGAATACCGGCTTCGACCTTACCAACCAGGTCGGCACCAACGTCCGCAGCCTTGGTGTAGATACCGCCACCGACGCGGGCGAACAGCGCGATGGAGGAAGCACCCATGGCAAAACCGTTGATGTATTTTGCCGTCTCCGGACTGCCGCCAAAATAGATGTAAGCGACACCGACGCCGACTAGACCGAGGGAAGCAACGGCCAGGCCCATGACAGCACCGCCGTTGTAGGAAACTTCCAGAGCCTCGGCCTGACCGTGAGCACGGGCAGCTTCACATGTCCGCACATTGGCACGGGTCGCCGCCTTCATGCCGACGAAACCGCAAGTCATGGAACAAACAGCGCCGCCGAGGAAAGCCAATGCGGTCTGATAGTTCATACCGACCAGAATCAGGACGAAAACCACCGCAATAAAAATGGCCAACACCCGGTATTCGCGACCGAGGAAAGCCATGGCACCAGCATAAATATCGTCGGAAATCTCACGCATTCTCTCGTTTCCGACCGGTTGTGCCTTAACAATGTTGTAGATCACAATCGCGATTGCGAACCCGATTACTCCCAAGATAGGAGCCCACATCTGCAGTTCCATCTGTTCCTTGCCTCTCTTCTTAGTGTTTAGAGTGATTCCAGCAGGTTACAATTATTAAACTTATTCATTGCCGCGCTGACCCCGTCAGTCAGGATCATTTCGGCAGCATCGGCTGCCAGATCCAGCAGTTGCGGCAACAATTTCTGTTCGCCGGCATGAAATCGTCCCAGTACGTAGTTGGTCACATCACCCCGCTCCGGCCGACCGATCCCCACCTTGAGACGGACAAAATCCTTCCGGCCGAAAACTGCAATAATATCGCGCAGCCCGTTGTGACCACCATGACCACCTTCCGGCCTGACCCTGATCCGTCCCATCGGCAGATCCAGATCATCATGGATGACAATCAAATCCCCCGGAGCAACTCCGAAGGATCGACAGGCAGCGTTAACACTGCTACCGCTGCGGTTCATGAAGGTTTGCGGCAACAGGATGGTCGTCTCTTCGCCGGCAACGCGGCCGACTCCGTAGATCCCCTGGTAGCCCTTCTTTTTCAAATTTATCCGGTGCCGTTCGGCAACCCTGGATGCGACCAGAAATCCGGCATTGTGGCGAGTTCCGGCATACCTATCGCCAGGATTTCCCAGCCCGACCAGTAACTTCACAGCAGTCCCATTTCAAGTCGGAGATCATTCCTCCTCAGCAGCGGGCTCGCCCTCAGCGCCCTCAGCGCCCTCAGCGCCCTCAACGGCCTCAACGCCTTCTTCACCTTCAGCCAGTTCCTCCTCTTCAGCCTGACGGCCTTTAACGGTAATCACGGTAAAGTTGACATCAAAAGAAATCTCGGCATGTTCCGGAGCAACAATTTCTTCGATATGTACGGTGTCCCCGATCTCCAAATTTGTCACATCGATATCGATCGACTGGGGAACCGCCGTCGGCAGACAGATAACTTCCAGCTCTTTACGGATCAGCTGCAGAGTGCCGCCTATCTTTTCACCTTCTGACTTACCAACCACATTAACCGGAACCAGGAAGGAGCTTTTTTTCTGCAGATCGATCGCGTGGAAATCAGCGCAGACCATGGTGCGGCGCAACGGGTGTATGTCGAGCCCTTTCAACACAACAACCTTACCTTCGAGTTCAGCAGCACCTTTCAGGGTCAGCAAAGTGTTCCAGCCGGCTTCAGTCGCAATAGCCTGCTCCAGAGCTTTCGGCTCAACGATGATCGGGGTCGACTCCATCCCTTTGCCGTAAACAACAGCGGGAACCTTGCCGGCAGCACGCAATTTGCGAGCTACACCCTTACCGGAATTTCCACGAATCTCAATATTCAGTTCTGCTTGGGCCATCTATCTATCCTCCATCGAATTGGGAAACTGGCTCTTATTTGAATTAATTCAGGTCACTCTGCTTTAAACAAACAGCGAGCTGACCGATTCGTCATTATGAATTCTGCGGATCGCCTCAGACAGCAGACCACTGACCGACAGACTGGTCAGTTTGTTGTCCCGGGTAATTTTCTCCTGTGCCGGGATGGTGTTGGTAACCAC
>WTCI01000241.1 GCA_013138655.1 Desulfuromonadaceae bacterium
GTTTACCGAGAAAGCGCTCCCAACAATAGCCGAAAACCGAGCAATACTCATCGACCACGCCGAGCAGTACCGCATCAACCCGCCCCCCGTCCAGCCATTGCTGAGCGCTGAGCAATCCCGAAACCAGCGACTGATCGAACTGACTCAGGGTCAGGTTCGGCCCGGTAATTTTCAACTGCATGGAGATATGTGCTGCAGCAGCGTTGTGTACCGAGTTTGAAAAGGCGGTCGGTGAAGCACAAGCGTCACCATCTTCAAGCACAGAGTCAAGGAATTTGAAGGTGGACGTCAAGGCACCGAACCCGGAACCGATCACCACTCCGAGGCGCGCCTTGTCCAGCTGCGGCTGTTCGGCGTCCTCAAGCGCCTGGAAGGCGCCGAGCAACGCCAGCCGCGAAAAATGATCGATCCGCCTCAGGGCGCGTTTATTGAGGTAGCTTTCCAGTGCTGCGCCGTCGGCCTTGAACAGCGGAAACAGATGCTCACGCAGTTCTACCTGACTGATCGGCGCACAACCCTCTTTAAGGGCGGTCAACAGGTCGGCCTTGCCGCAGCCAAAGCCACCGACCAGACCGAGGCCGTTGATCTGCATCCCCTTCATCGCGGCACCTCCAGTCCGAGCAGCACAGCTGCGTTATTTCCGCCGAAAGCGAGGGATTCAGAAAGAGCGAAGCGACCACTGAGCGGAGTGACAGTGCTGACCGGGCGGGTCGGCAGTTCCGGATCCTGCTCGTCAAAACCGGCATTGGCGGGCAGCATTCTCTGCTCTAGAGCGACTAGGGTCAGTGCCGCTTCGATCGCCCCGGCAGCACCGAGGGTATGGCCGGTATAACACTTAGTGGAAACAAAGGGGATGGTCGGAAACAGGTCGGCCAGCACCCGATTTTCAACCCGATCGTTGTCGGGAGTGCCGGTGCCGTGAGCGTTAATAAACGCCAGTTCTTCGCTAGCCACCCCGGCCATCGTCAGGGTCTCCGCCAGCGCCCGACGCAGTCCGTTCCCATCAGGGTGCGGTGCTGTCAAATGATAAGCGTCGGTGGCACTGCCGTAGCCGAGCACAAATCCACGCGGCGTCTTTTCCCGCTTGGCCAGAGAAGCAGAACTCTCGAGGACCAACAGTCCGGCCCCTTCACCGAGGTTCAGTCCCCTGCGTCTGGCGTCGAATGGTTTGCAAGGGCCGGTGTCGGCAATCATCAGCGAAGCGAAGCCGTTGTAGGTGGTTCGACAGAGTTCGTCGGCCCCGCCAACCAGGGCGATATCACAGAGTCCAGCGCGAATCCAGGCCGCCCCCAGACCGATAGCGTCAGTTCCCGAGGAACAGGCGTTGACCACCACCTGGCATGGACCGTCCAGCTGGTAATGTCGGGCCAGTGCCGCCGCCGGATTGCTGCGCAGATAACGTTCAATCGGTGCCATCGACGGGTCACCACCGTCACGGAACTCGCGATAAAAGTCCTCGTTATTCATCGCGCTACCGACTGTGGTACCGATACAGACGCCGACTTTCAAGCCGCGCAGTTGCTCTCCGTCCAAACCGGCATCAGCCAACGCTTCACTGGTAGCGCTGAGTGCCAACCGGGTGGTGCGCAGCAGTTCTGCATCGCTGCCGGGGACCGGCAGAGGAGTCAGAATCTCAAAGACCGGGAACGGCTCGGCGTGATCGCTGCGAAAGGCTCTCGGCGGCTGCGGATTGCGCTCACCGCGCAGCATGGCAGCAAAGGCTTCATCCAGTGTCATCCCGGCAGCACAGAGGCAACCGGCACCGCTGATGGCAACCGCGCGACTCATCCCTGCTGCTTGTCCTCGATAAATGCAGCCAGACTGTCGATCGACTGCAACGCCGGACGCCCCTCTTCCATATCTTTGATCTCAACACCGAAATGCTTCTGGATCACGACGACCAGCTCCACGGCATCGAGGGAATCAAGCCCCAGCCCCTCGCCGAACAGCTGCGCATCATCCTCGATCTCTTCGGGGGTGAGATCTTCCAGATTCAGTTCTTCAATCAGAACCTGCTTCAGTTTTGCCTTGATATCCATCATGGCTCCTTATGGTCGGTTTGTTGTCGGGCTGCTGTTTCAGCCACATATCAAAAAAATTGAAAAACTGGTACGGATACTCCTGACAAAATTTGTCGAGTGCCGCACTGAACTCCGCCGCATAGGGGCGGAAAGTTTCGGCATTACGCCCCTGCAGTTCGGGAACGCGGATCACTTGTGCCAGCTGCAACCGGTAGCTGGCGGGGCCATCCTTGCGGGTCAAAAAGACCACGACCGGCGCCCCGGTCGCCGAAGCGATTTTGTAGGCGCTGAACGGAAGGGACACTTTCTCGCCGAGTAAATCAACCTCAACGGTACTTCGATCGCTGCCGAGTAATCGGTCCCCCATGACACAGACGATCTGTCCCTGCTTAAGGGCGCCGAGCATCTCCAGAGTACCGCCCAGATAACCAGTCGGATCGATCACCCGGTAGGGGCAATCGATACCGGCGTGCTCGTAATAGTGCCGGTCGATGTCGCCATCCTCGCGGCGCATCAGCATGTTAACCGGCCGCTGCAAAAAATCGAGAGCTGACATCGCCACCTGCCAGCAACCGACGTGGGCGCTCATCATGATCATGCCGCGCTGCTCGTCGCGTAGCTTCAGCAACTCTTCACGGGCATCCAGAGTGACGTTCAGCGCCTCAGGACCCATGATGCCAACCACCGCCCGATCGACCAATACTTTGCCGAAAGAGAGAATCAGCTGGTAACAGTGCCAGAGCTGCAACCATCCAGTCGTTTCTGGAAACCGCCGGCGCAGATAATGGCTGGCGCGCTGCCGGGCTAAGCGACTGAACAGCACGTAGTAAGCAACAACAACGTAAAGCAACAGGTAAGCCGCTCGCCGCCCACCAAGACGGATCATCAGGTAAAAGGCCTGATGCTGCCAATTACTACCAATACTGCGACTGCTCCAGTCGCCGGTTTCGGCCGTCTGCTTATCCTCTGACTGTTTTTGCATCTCTCTTCTTAACCGTCCGGGCCAGCAGCAACGTCAAGCCACCGACCAGCAGTGCCAGCAACGGAGCCAGCAACAATGAACCGAGAAACCACTCATACAACCGCTGCATCGCCTGATAGCCGAGAGTCTGCAGGGAAAACTCGGTCAGCCAGTCGCCGGAGCGGAGAAAATAGCCCACTTCGATACAGAGCGCCGGAACGAGCGGCGGCATACAAAGCTGACTGCTGCTGACTGCCGCGACCTTGTTGAGACGGAAAAACCCGCAGACGAACAGAATCGCGAGAGTGTGGCAAAACAGCAGCGGCAAGGTGCCGAGCAGCACTCCGACTCCGGCGGCAACCGCCAGCCGCTGCGGCGAGCTGTTCTCCTGCAACAGTTGCCGGATCGAACGAAGCGGATGGATCACCGAAAGGGTTTCAATCCGCGCACTGTCATCCATTGGCCGCTCGATAATCTTCCGATGCGGCCAGGGAACAATTGAGCGTAGCGTCAAGTGGGTGTTGAGCAGGGTCAACCGCCAGTTGTCCACAAAACCGCGAAAATGGGAAATCCGCTCATCCCCCGGGGGATAGTAGACCGAGATATCGACATCCCGCAACTCCAACCCGGCCCAAGCGGAGCGGACCAACACCTCGATCTCGAAATTGTAGCGCCGCGTCCAGAAGTTCAGGTGCTGAAAAATCAGCAGAGGGTAAGCGCGAAAACCACTCTGGCTGTCCTTGAGCCGGCTCCCGGTCTGCAAGCGCAGCCAGAAGTTGGAAAACTTCCGGCCGAAGCGCGATGAGCCGGGGATGCCCTGCTGCGAAAAATCACGATGTCCAACACTCAAAGCCTGCGGATTTTCACTGATGGCGGCAAAGAACCGCGGCAGGTCATCCGCATCGTGCTGCCCATCGGCATCGAGACTGACCATGTGGGTCATCCCCCGCTGCAAGCCCCAGTCGGCAGCGGAGAGCAGCGCCGCCCCCTTCCCCAGGTTGCGCGGATGCTGCAGCAGTTCGACCGGCAAACCCTCCAGGGTTTCAGCGCCACCGTCCGTGCTGCCGTCATCCACCACCAGCACCCGGTCGTGATGCCTGAGCACCCCCCCGACAACCTGGCGCAAGGTTGCGGCGTGGTTGTAGACCGGCACGACGACGAGGATATCTGCGCCTCTTTCAGGAGCTGCCATAACGTTTGTTACTCAGCGCAAAACGCAGAAAATGCCCGGCGCTGCCGGCAAAGCGCAGCCAGCTGTCGGGTGACTTCCAGAGCATGCTCAGATAACCAAACAGCACCCGGTTGCGCCGGAAGTGGTTCTTGTAAAATTCGATAAACAGTTTTTCCAGCCGCTCCTTCTCCATACCGTGCGGAACGAACTGGAAGTGCATGCAGTCCATTTTCCGCCAGTCCTCCTCGAAACTGCCGAGCTGGTGAATTTTCTCGTAGATCGGCGACCCCGGAAAAGGGGTGAACTTGGCCAGATTAAAATCATCGATCGGCAGGGAAAAGACGTACTCCATGCTGCGGCGGATCGACACCTCACTCTCGCCCGGCAGCCCCATCATCAACAGCCCCTTGGTGCGGATGCCGCACGACTTGATGGTGCGGATCGTTTCGGCGAGCAGATCAAGATCGGCATTCTGTCGATGTTGGGCGAGCAGCTGTTCATCGCCGCTTTCAATCCCCAGGCTGACCATCCAGCAACCGGCGGTCTTCATCAGCTGCAGCAGTTCGCGGTCGACATGCTCGGCGCGTACCGCGCAGTTGAAGGTCATCCCCAGCGGGCGGTCAATCATCTGGCGACAAAACTCTTCGACCCGACCACGATGAAAGGTGAACTGATCATCGTAAAAATTGATATGGCGGATACCGAAACGCTCGTGCAGATAGTGCAGATGCTCATAAAGATAGTCGGCCGAGTTGTATCGGAAGGTACGGCGAAAAACGCTGCGGTCGCAGTAGCTGCAACTGTAGGGGCAGCCGCGGCTGGAGATACAACTGCTGTTCGGCGCCTTTGGGTAATTGAAGATCGGCAGTTTGTAAGCATCCGGGTAACCGGCCAGTTTTTCATAAGACGGGAACGGAAGTTCATCGAGGACCAGCGACCCACTGCGGTAGCCGTTATCAACCAGCGAACCGTCGCCGGCCCGCCAGACCAGACCGCTGACCTCAACCGGCTCCAGCCCGGCCAGCTGCGCCAGTTCCAGCATGGTCTCTTCCCCCTCGCCGATCACCGCACAATCGATCAGCGGCGAGAATTCGAGGATCTGCTGTTTTAACGCCGAAACATGCGGCCCGCCGAAAGCGACGCGGATCTCCGGGAGTTCGCTCTTGGCCAGTTGCGCCAAGCGCACCCCGTCGTGAAAACTGGCGGTCGTGCAGCTGATACCGAGCAGCGCCGGACGTTGCTCACGTAGCAGTTCACGCAGACGGCCGTCGGCATCGGGATGGGCATAGCAGTCGAGAATATGACAACCGAACCCGGCACGCTCCAGATAGGCGGCGATACCGGCCAGTCCCAACGGCGGCATAATGTTCGCCTTGCGCGAGATATCCCGAGCCGCTGCTTCGACCTGGTAGCCGAGCGGGTGAAGCAGCAAAACATTTTTATCGTTCAAGGTCGCCATGGTCCGCCGTTCGAAAGTTATTGCGCTGTTTTTGGAAAGCGGACCAGCCGGTCCCACATCAGGCCGCGAAAGCCAAACCTTGTCATCACCTCCATCCGTTTCGCACCTTCGGATGGCGGGAATATCCGGTTTCTTTGCCCGTAAAAACTCTTTTCGATAGTCTCTTCCATCCACTCCCGGTCGAGCAACGGCGAGAAGTAATAGACCGGTTTGAGCAACGAGGTCTCGGCACTGATGATCCCCTCCTCGATGGCCCGCTGATGCAGCGGCGCACCGGGATGGATGCGGATTCCGGAAAAAGCGAAGACCACCGAAGCACCAAACTGGGCCAGGTTCTGCAACCCCTCAGTCAGCGAGGCACCATCCTCATCCGGGCCACCGAACATGACAAAATGGGCCGCCGGCAGCCGCTCCTCCAGACAGGCCCGATTAACTTCCAATATCTCGGTAAAACACAACCTTTTATCAAGCCCGACCAAGGTCCGGTCGGCAGCCGCATCGGTCCCCAACTCCAGAGCGTAGAGCCCGGCCCGTTTCATCAGCGCCAACTCTTCCCGGCCGAACCCCTGCGGGCGGAAAAATGCCGACCACTGCATACCCAGGTCGCGGCTCAGCATCTCCTCGACCAGCTTGAGGTATTCCCCGTGCGGATCGTTGAACACCGAGTCGGTGAAAAAGACCCGTTCGACACCGTGCTCCTGCTTAAGCCGTTCCAGCTCGTCAACCACCAGGCGCGGGTTGCGAATCCGGAACTGCTTCCCTTCAAGATGCGGATAGGAGCAATAGCTGCAGCGATAGGGGCAACCACGCTTGGTCTGCAGATTGACCATGCCGCTCTGCTGCAGATAGTAACTGACCAGTTCCTGATCGAACAGCGGCGCGCTGAACTCATCCCCGGCCAGCGGCTGATTGCGGCTGATCAGCTGCGGCACCGCTTCCCCGGCCGCCAGCCTGTCCACTAACTGCGGCAGAGAGCGCTCCCCCTCACCGATGACGGCATGATCGACAGCGAGATATTCGGCGATCTCCTCCGGCATGATGGTCAACGCAGGACCGCCGACGACAATCGGCACCTTGACCGTCTTGCGCAGCTCGGCAACAAATTCTTTGCTCTTCTGCAGGTACCAGGCATCCTCGCCGCTGAAGGAATCAACGTTGTCGATATTACGCAGCGAAATCGACAGCAGATCAGGGGCAAAGTCCTCGATCGCCTGCAGCAGCTGCGGGATTGACTCCCCCTGCGCCAGGCAATCGTACTGCCGAACCTGGTGTCCGGCTGCCTGCAGGGCGCCGGCAACGACCGCCATCCCAAGCGGGTAAACCGGATAGGGATCGGTCGTGGTATTGCTGGAGATGATGAATACGCGGCTCATGCATCCGCCTTTTTGAAGATCCGTCGCTTGCGCGGATTATAGCGATGGTAGGTACCATCATCCATCTCACGGCGAATCACCTTCTTGAACAGTTCCCCCATCTTCAGCTGGTGACCGCTATCGGCATTAAATGTGTCCCAAGCGTAATAATAGAGTTCCTGCAGCTTCTCCGGGCTCATCTGTTTCGGCTGAAAAACCACCTTGTCGGCGGTGTACTTGAGCCAGTCATTGGAGAGAATCCGCCCCTCCTTTTCCATTTGGCGCCGGACCGGCGAATGGGGAAAGGGAGTCATGATGGTGAACTCGGCAACATCCAGTTCGATCTCAATGAGGAAATCGACCAGCCGTTTGATATCGTCCTCACTCTGATCGTCGGTCCCGAGAATGATCGTCCCCTCAACAGCGATGCCGTGTTCCTTAAGCCGTTTGACGCGATTCCGAATGGTATCAGAGGTGTCAAAGACCGCCTGGTAGACATACCAGGCACCGGCATCGGCGGCCAGCTTGAGAACCTCTTCGTCATCGAGAATAGGATGAGAAACCCACTTTTTCTTCAGCGGGGCCATTGCCTTGAACAGATCGATCAGCCACTGGCGATCCTGCGCCAGAGAGTTGTCAACGATGAAGAGGCGGTTGTTCCGGATCGCTTCCATCTCCTCAATCACCTTGTCGATGGGCCGGGGGCGGAACTTCTTGCCACCGAGAAACCCGGTGCAGCAGGGGAAACAGTCGAACTTGCAACCGCGCGAGGCGTGCACCAGATCAAGCATCTGTACCCCGCGGTAGTTGTACAGCTCCCGATCGAGAATTTCGCGTTTGGCGGTGCCGATCAGATTAATGTCGGGATGATTGTGCATGTAGTCATAGACCGGCCGCAGCTCGCCACGCTGGAAATCCTCAACCACCTGTCCGAAACGCCCCTCGACTTCACCGAGAAAAACCGCGTCAGCGTGTTGCTGAACCTCTTCGGCGTGCAGCATGGTTGCGATACCGCCGAAAATCACCTTATTCCCCCGCTCACGGAATTCGCGGGCGATCTCAAAGGCGCGCGGCAGCTGCGAGGTGAGCATGGTCGAGATCGCCACCAGGTCGCAACTGGCATCAAAATCGATATGCTGCAGGTTTTCGTCGGTGAAGTTGATCTCAACCTCTTCCGGCAGCGCCGCCGCGAACACCACCGGCCCGTGCGGCGGCAGGTGAAACTCTGTCTGCAGCTCCAGTTTCGGCCAGCGGGGATAAATCAGTTCCATCTTCATGGTGCAACAACTCCTTTACTGCACGCGAAGTTCAGAATCTTCGCAATCTCGAACTATTTTCTCAACCCTCAGCAGAATCCGTAGGGCAGGCATTAACTGCCGGTGCTGCTGAGGGTAACCGCAACTCGGCGACCGATGGCCGCCCTACAGAGTTTTGGCAGCGGGAGCCCGCTTCGCCAGACAGGCCGCCACCAGCGTCGGCAGGTCGGTAACCGATTCCCCGGCAAACAACAGTTCCTTCCCCCGCAACTCCAGTTCACCATAGCTGGGAAGCACAGCAGAGGGTTCTTTCCCCAGTAACAGGAACAGGCTGCCGGGGCATTCACTCCCCCTTGACAGATCCAGCGGCGCGGCCAGGTCACAAATCCCCGACAGCATCGCCTGTTGTTCACTCCAGGCCAATTCCTCCAGAGCAAAGCGCAGCGGCGACAGACCACTCTCATCCTCCTGATTGAACACCAGGGTGTTGCCGGCCAGGCCGAAACGGAGCGCCGCCTCGCCGAGAAAGCTGTTCGGCAGGGTGTAGGCAAACAGGTTCGGGCTGGCCAGTTTCCCCTGCTCCGGAAGCATGGTCTGCAGGTAGGCCAGGTCGGTCTGCAGGCAACCGTAGCGGCTGGCAGCGATAATGCCGATCGGCCGTTTTTCGCTCCAGCCCTCCTCTCCGGCGTCACGCAGGCAAAAAGCGAGCGCTGCAAGGCCGATACGGGAGAATTCATCGAGCCGACCGAAACGCATATCCGGCTTCTCGAATACCTGTTTGCGCTTCGGAATCTCCAAGCTGCCGGGGCATAGCGGTTGCTGTTCCGCATTCCGGCCGTTGCCGCAGCCGGCAGCGGTGACCCAGCCGATGCCGTTAATCCACCCCCTCATCACGCCACCCCCTGCAGAATCACCACCGCATTGATGCCGCCGAAACCGGAGTTACTGCAGAGCAGGTAGTCACCGGAAATTTCCTGAGGGGCGATGTTCAGCCGCCCCTGCCCGGCTTCTTCAGCGTCCAGACAGCCGACCGTGCCGGGGATCAGTTGTTGCTGCAGCGCCCGGCAGGCGATGGCCATTTCGACCCCGCCGGCGGCTCCCAGACAGTGTCCCAAACTCCCCTTGACACCGTGCAGCGGTGGCAGCTGCGCACCGAAAACGGCATTGAAGGCGGTCAGTTCCATGGCATCGTTATAAACTGTGCCGGTACCGTGGGCATTGATCGCAGCAACTTGATCGGTGGCAATCCCCGCTTTTGCCAGCGCCTGGCGGCAAGCGAGAATCAGGCCGCAGCCGTCACGGGCCGGAGCGGTTACATGATGGGCATCATTGGCCGCTCCCCAACCGGCGACATAAGCCTGTGGCGATTCAGCACAGAGCTTGGCCCGCTCTTCGTTCATCAACAAGAGGGCCACCCCGGCCTCTCCAAGGGTCAATCCTTTCCGCTGACGATCGAAGGGACGACAGGGTTCATCAGAAAGCGCCTGCAGTGCCGAAAACCCGGAGAAGACAAACTCACTGACCAGGTCGGCGGCATAAACCAGCACCGCTTCGGCCTGCCCGGCAGCGATCAGCGCCGCGGCACGCGCCAGGGCGATGGTCGAGGAGGCACAGGCGGCGTTGATATTGCAGCCGCGATCCGACAGGCCAAAACGCCTGGCGATTTTTCTCAGTAGCGGCTCGAACAGCACCGCGGATGGGATCGCGGCCTCCTGCCGACAAGCCGTTGTGAGGCGATCGATCTCCCCCTTGCTCGAAGCGACCAGCAGTCGACAGCCGTTCGGCAGATCCCCGATTTGAACGGCAATCCGCTCAAAGATGGTGTCGAGCAGCGACCCCTTCGCCGGGGCCTGCAAATCAGCGATACAGGCGGCCTGCTGCGAAATATAATTTTCACAATTGAAGCGGGTCAACGGGGCGATACCGC
>WTCI01000222.1 GCA_013138655.1 Desulfuromonadaceae bacterium
CATTTTTTATTGCCGGCATCCGAGCTGGTGGGGGCGAATCAAGGTTATGAGCTGGTGCGTTTTTTCTTTCTGCTCTGTTTTGCTGCCTGTATCCCGGCGATCATTTCCGGTGGCATAGCCGAACGGGCTAAGTTCTGGCCACAAGTTTTTGCCGGAGCTATCTTTGTCGGTATCTCCTATCCGATTTTTGAGTCGATTATCTGGGGCCGGAACAGCGCCGGTCTGCAGGGTTTTTTCGCAGCAACCTTTGGCGCCCCGTTTCATGATTTTGCCGGCAGCGTCGTTGTTCATTCTATGGGTGGCTGGCTGGCACTTCCTGCCGTGCTGATTCTCGGGCCACGCATGGGGCGCTTTGTCCGTGGTAGCAGCCAGGCGATTCCAATCAGTAATATTCCTTTTTTGGCATTGGGGAGCTGGATACTGGCGGTCGGCTGGTTCGGTTTCAATGTTATGAGTGCCCAGTCTCTGGGGGGTATCTCCGGACTGGTCGCGGTCAATTCACTGTTGGCGATGGTTGGTGGGGTTCTGTTTGCCTTGCTGGCGAGTAAAAATGACCCGGGTTTTGTCCATAACGGTGCTTTAGCCGGGTTGATTGCCATCTGTGCCGGTTCTGATCTGGTGCATCCGATCGGGGCTTTCTTTATCGGCGGGATCGGTTCACTGATTTTTGTTTACGGTGTCCAGATTGAGCAGGAAAAATTACAGATTGATGATGTCCTCGGTGTTTGGCCGCTACACGGAGTGGTCGGCAGCTGGGGAGGTCTGGCCGTCGGTATTTTTGGTTCTACGACACTTGGCGGTCTGGGTGGTGTTTCTTTTATGTCGCAGCTTGCCTGGAGCCTGTTGGCGGTGGTTTATGCTGTTGTCACCGGCTTCGTCGTTTACAAAATTATCGATACTGTGAGTGGTTTCCGGCTCGAAGAGGAGCTGGAGTTTAACGGGGCTGACCTGAGTGTTCATCACATCAATGCTTATCCCGAGGAGAACGTTAGTTGAAATTAATTGGTATCAGATTTGACACTCGTCAAGTGGGGGGTAGACTGGGGGAAAAGGTCAATTTACGGGAGGCGGTGGCAGCCTCCTGCATTGCCCTGGACGACCTAATCCCTCCTGGTCTCCAGGGTATTTTTTTGTCGGACAACACCAGAGGCCGCGGGAGATTCCCACGGCCTCTGGTGTTTGCTGCTATTTTGTAACAAATTAATTGCTGTTTTTCAGGTTTTCTTTTTCCCGGCGGACCAGTTCGGTAATGTTGTATTTTGTCAACACCCGGATCATTTTGTCTTGCGCTTCATGCCAGACTTCGTGTACAGAGCAGTAGTTGTCCCGGTGACAGGCCTCACTATCGAGCAGGCAGTAATTCAGTTTGAGCTGCCCTTCTTCCGCCTGGAAAATGTCGAGCAGGGTGATTTCACTGGGATCTTTTGCCAACAAAAATCCGCCACCGACTCCCCGTTGCGAGCTGACGATCCCGGCCTTGATAAGCGGTTGCAGAATTTTCGTTAGAAACGCCGGGGTAACGTCCTGAGTGCGGCAGATATCTTTTTTTAGAACGATTTCATCTTTCGGCTGTTGTGCCAGAAAAACCACTGTTCTTATTGCATATTCCGTTGCTCGTGTGATAACCACGTTGTGCCTCCGATAGCTGACTAAACCTGTCCGGTCAGGAATACACGGAAGCTTGGTTGATGTCAATGGGCTCTTTGTTGTTCCCTTGACAGCAACTTTCCTTACCCGCATCATCAACAACGATTATGACGCAACAAACTATCATGCAGAGTAATAAGCAGCATTCGGTTGTCGGTCGTTTTGCTCCAAGCCCGACCGGTCCTTTGCATTTCGGTTCACTGCTTGCCGCCCTCGGGAGTTATCTGCTGTCGCGTAAGGCTCAAGGGCGTTGGTTGCTGAGAATAGAAGATCTTGATCCGCCACGTGTCGTCCCCGGTGCGGCAGATGCAATGCTGCTGTTGTTGGAAAAGCTCGGATTTGAGTGGGACGGCAAGGTTGTTTACCAGAGTCAGCGGATCGAGCGCTACCAGCAGATTTTACAGCAATTGCATGAGCAGAACCTGGTTTTTGCCTGCAGTTGTTCGCGACGTGAAATTCTTGCCAGCGCGCCACACACAGGTGAAGAAGGGCCGGTCTATCCGGGGACCTGCCGAAAGGGTCCGATCGGCAATCGGCAAGAACGTGCTATCAGACTACAGGTTCCGGATGAGGTTGTCAGTTACCCTGATGGGGTTTTCGGCCGGCAGTCGCAAAATCTGCAGCGGGCCGTTGGTGATTTTGCTCTCCGCCGCGCCGATGGTCTTTTTGCCTATCAACTCGCGGTAGTTGTGGACGACCTTGATTCGGCTGTGACTCAGGTTGTGCGCGGTGCCGATCTCCTGTCATCGACCCCGCGGCAGATCTTTCTCTATCGCTGCCTTCAGCAGTCGGTTCCAGAGTATTTCCATCTGCCTCTGGCGCTGGGAAATAATGCGAAAAAACTGAGTAAACGGCACGGCAGCTTTGGTTTGATAACATCTGAAAACGGCGGTCGGGCACTCTGGCAGGCGCTGAATTTTTTGGGGCAGAATCCGCCGGTGGCGATAAAAAATGCCTCCCCGGTAGAATTGCTTGCCTGGGGGGTGGCAAACTTCTGTGTTGACAGAGTGCCGACCGCCGCGCGATCCGTACCGGAATTCTGACAAACATTCTGTCATGAGGTACACTCACTTGGTGGCGATAAGTGCAGGGCGATTTTACGATAAGTCGGAGGTTGTTATGCAGAGATGGCTATGCTTCGCAATACTGGTTCTGTTGCTCGGTGGTTGTAGTTGGGGGGAATATTCAATTTCGAGGCAGGAATATCAGTCCAGGGTTCAGGTTTTGGGGGTTTTGCCGGTTCTGATTGATCGTGCCGGAGCTCTGGAATATCCGCAGAAAGAGGCATTATATGACCTGCTGACCCGTTCGGTGCTGGGGAAACATGAGATTCTTGTCGAGCGGTTGAGGAAAAAGAAAGGGTATTTTGATGTCAGGATCTTGCCGGGTAACGCCGACCTGATTGCCCTTTCTCTACTTTCCGGAGAAGAAACCCGAGACGAAGACGGGCGCCCCCGGGGTTATCTGTTTAATCTTGAATCGGTCGCCGAGTTGACCCAGCGGAATGTTGTTGATGCCCTGCTGGTGGTGGTATTTTCCGGGGCCCAGGTTGAGGAAATGCGCCGCTCGCGAACGTTGCTGGAAACATTGAAAACCAGATACAATGACATCCTGGCGACGGCGGTGGTGATTGATCGGGATGGCCAGGTGCTTTGGCGGTTGACAGATCTCGACAGCTATCGCGTTCTCATGTTGCAGTACCCTGATTTTGATGAGGCTTATTATAATCGAGCCGATCTGGTTCAGGTGAAAAATATCAGCTGGTCCGGGATTGAGAAGGCGCTGGAGACACGGCCTAGCGGCCAGGATCAGATCGGCCTGCCGGAAACTTACGATAAGCTTTTTGATCGGATTGTTTCCGGGATCAGTCCGAGCCTGTTCGACTAACTCGTGTCCATCCGGAAGCTCCGGATGGACACGAGTTATCTTAAATGTCCAAGATTTGCGGGTTTTTTTTATCGTTCACTGTTGACATGGGATTATAAAGCGGGTAAAAGCACCATAAGTGAGCATTAGGATTCGGTGCCTGTCCATCCTGTTCCTGCCAGCGCCAGGTTGATGTGAGCAACCTTCAGCATAGGTTCCAAACAACCATTCAAATTAAAATATACTGTTTGCATCAATAGTGTCTGTATCAAATAGATTTCCTGAAATTAAATCGCTAACCTGTTGCGAGTATCTTGCTTTTACCCACGTTATATTTCATCCTAGCCCCCCCCACTCAGCATAAACTCGTGTGATGGCCCCTGCACGTGTCCAAAAGGTAAAACCTGGAGAACTTAATGAATCTGAAAGAACTGAAGACGCAAAAAATTTCTGACCTTATTACCCTTGGCAAGGAGTTGCAGCTGGAAGGGGCTAGCGGTATGCGTCGCCAGGATCTGATCTTTGCGATTCTCAATGCCACTGCCGCCAAGAAACAGGCGATTTTCGGTGAAGGGGTTCTGGAAATACTTCCTGATGGTTTTGGATTTCTGCGTGCTCCAGATGCCAACTACCTGCCGGGACCGGATGATATCTACATCTCTCCGTCGCAGATACGGCGATTTAGTTTGCGTACCGGTGACACGGTTGCCGGCCAGATTCGTCCACCGAAAGAGGGGGAGCGTTATTTCGCCCTGTTGAAAGTTTCGGAAGTCAATTTCGAAGACCTGGCGAAGATGCGGGAGAAAACCTTCTTTGACAACCTCACGCCACTCTACCCGGATCAGCAACTGGTGCTGGAGACCACGCCCGACAACCAGGCCATGCGTATCATAGATCTGGTTTCACCGATCGGGAAGGGCCAGCGGGGGCTGATTGTTGCCCCGCCGCGGACCGGTAAAACGGTGCTGCTGCAGAATATCGCCAATTCTATTTCAGAAAATCACCCGGAAGCCTATCTGATCGTTCTGCTGATCGATGAACGTCCGGAAGAGGTCACCGACATGCAGCGCAGTGTCAACGGTGAGGTTATCTCTTCGACTTTCGACGAGCCGGCCAATCGTCACGTACAGGTGGCCGAGATGGTTATCGAGAAGGCCCGTCGTCTGGTCGAGCACAAGCGTGACGTGGTCATCCTGCTCGACTCAATCACCCGCCTGGCCCGTGCTTACAACACCATCATCCCGTCCAG
>WTCI01000211.1 GCA_013138655.1 Desulfuromonadaceae bacterium
CCGTTTCTGCGCCGGGTGGTTCTTTTTGATCCGACCGATCCCGCAGGAACCTGTCGCCCACACCCCGGGTTCACCGTCTGGCCCGAGGTTCTGGAGGGGGCATCGGGTGTCCCCCGGGAGAAACTCGATGCGATTGCCGCAGAGCTGGACCGCGACGACCCTGTCGGCCTTTTGTACACCTCGGGCACCTTCGGCTTTCCAAAAACAGCGGTCCTTTCCCATCACAACCTGCTCAACAATGCCCGCTTCGCCGCCATGACCATGTATTTTGTTGAGAAGGACCGCCTCTGCGTCCCGGTCCCCTTTTATCACTGTTTCGGGATAGTTCTGGCCAGTCTGCTCTGTCTTTCCGTGGGGGCCTGCATGGTCCTTCCCGGCGAGTATTTCGATGCCCTGAAGGTGCTTCAGGCTGCCCAGGAGGAAAAGTGCACCGCCATCCACGGTGTTCCCACCATGTTCATCGCTGAGCTCGAGCATCCCCGCTTCAAGGAATTTGATCTTTCGGCTTTGCGCACAGGCATTATGGCCGGAGCTCCCTGCCCTCCACCGCTGGTCAAGCGTGTAATCGAGGAGATGCCCTGCCCCGAAATTCTCATCGGCTACGGTATGACGGAGGCCTCTCCACTTACCCACCTGACATCGCGCGAAGACCCTATGGATGTACGCCTTGAAACGGTCGGAAAGAATCTGCCCCACCAGGAGGTGAAGATTGTCGATCCCCAAAGCAAAAAGACTGTGCCGTTGGGACAGGTCGGCGAGGTCTGCTTCCGGGGCTACCACATCGCGAAAGGCTATTACGGCGACCCGGAGGCAAGCAGAGAGGCAATTGACGAAAACGGCTGGCTTCATTCGGGGGACCTGGGCTCCATGGACGAAAACGGTTATGTGCGGATCGCAGGGCGGCAAAAGGAAATCATCATCCGCGGCGGTGAAAATATCTCCCCCTGGCAGATCGAGCAATTCCTCCTTACCCACCCGAAGGTGGCAGAGATAGCGGTATTCGGCGTGCTGCACGAGTACTTTGGCGAGGAAATCATGGCCTGGGTCAGGCTTAATGCCGGGCAGGCCGCCACCGAGCAGGAGATAAGGGATTTTTGCCAGGGGCAGATTGCCCACTTCAAAATCCCGAAATACATCTGGTTCGTAAAAGAGTTTCCCATGACCGTCAGCGGCAAGCTGCAGAAGTACCGCATGCGGGAGATAGCGATGAAGAAGATGGGGGAAGGCAAAGGTTGATATATCCGGCTCAAATAGAAAAGGCTTTCCCTGTCTGGAAATTTCAGTTGCCAATTTCCTGCGTAATTGACAGGCCGTTTCGGCCTGTTAAGGTGATAAAAGCAGGGCAGTTTTTTAGTGTGTTGCCCGATTACTTAAGGGGGAGATGTTGAGAATTGTCGTTGAACAGCTTTTTGGGCCTCCGATGGCCGAGCGTCAGGTGGAGATCGTGGAACGCAAGGGCAAGGGGCATCCTGATACCATGTGCGATTCCATGCTCGAGGCAATTTCCGTCGCCCTGTCCCGCTATTATCTTCAGGAATTCGGGACGGTCCTGCATCATAATATCGATAAAGGGCTTCTGGCGGCAGGGATGGTGAAGAAATGGTTCGGCGGCGGAGAAGTGCTGAAGCCGATGGAGCTTTTCATCGGGGACCGGGCGACCATGAAGGCCGATGATACGGAAATTCCCGTGGCCGAGATTGCCATTGAGGCTGCCCAAAACTGGCTTCGAAGCAACCTGCGTTTTGTCGATGCCGAAAGGCATATGACGTACCAAGTGGTTCTTGCTTCCGGCTCCGAAGAATTGACGGACATCTTTGTCCGCAGCGGCGGGGTGCGCGCGGCCAACGACACCTCTGCCGCGGTTGGCTATTATCCCCTCAGCCCAACTGAAAAGGCGGTTCTGGAGTTGGAAACTTATCTCAATTCCCCGGGATTCAAAGAGCGGTTTCCAGAGACGGGGGAGGATGTCAAGATTATGGGAGTAAGGCACCAGGGCGAGCTTGAACTGACTGTGGCCATGCCCCTTCTGTCACCGTTTGTCCTGTCCGAAGCTGACTATTTTGCTCGCAAAGAGGCCATATGTCGGGACATGCTCGATTTTGGCCGGCGCTTTTCCAGTTTCAATAATGTTGATCTTCATTTTAACACTCTAGATACGCCGGGCAGGGGCCTTGGCGGGGTTTACCTGAGCTTGCTGGGCACTTCGGCGGAAGATGCCGACTCCGGCGAGGTCGGGCGCGGCAACAAGGTCAACGGCCTTATCCCTGTGGGCCGCCCCATCGGCGGTGAGGCGGTGGCAGGCAAAAACCCGGTCAGCCACATCGGTAAGATTTACAATATTCTTGCCCACCGGCTTGCCCGGCAGATTTATGAAGAAATCGACGGTCTGAAGGAAGTCTATACCTATCTGGTTGTTCAGATCGGTACCCCGATCGACCAACCCCAGATTGCGGCAGTGCAGATTATTTCCAAACCTGGAATAAGGATCGAAGATGTCAGCCAACAGGTTGAAGAGCTGATCCAAAAGGAGCTGGCAGGGATTAATGACCTCTGCATAGATTTGATACATGGAAGGTATCCGGTCTGTTAGTCCCGGCTATATTATTGAA
>WTCI01000122.1 GCA_013138655.1 Desulfuromonadaceae bacterium
GTCTGACAGTTCGAAACACTCAGGAGAGAAAATATGGCAGCTCATGTCTGGTTTGCGGATCTACGCGCTGGAAACCGGGAAAATCTTTTTGATAAACTCGAACGGCTGCTGGAATGTGCTGAGTTGCCGCAGCTTGTGACGCGTGGAGATCTCACTGCCATCAAGTTGCATTTCGGGGAAAAAGGCGGGCACGCCTACATCCGCCCGGTCTTCATCCGCAAAATTGTCGAACAGATCAGACAGGCCGGCGGCAAACCCTTCCTGACCGACTCCAGCACCCTCTATCCCGGGGAGCGCAAAGAAGCTGTTTCGGCGCTGACCTGCGGCCTCCAGAACGGTTTTGCCTATGCTGTCGTCGAGGCCCCCCTGATCATGTCGGACGGTCTGCGCGGAACGTCGTCGCGGCGGGTGCCCATCAATGGCGAGCTCCTCAACTCAGCAGATATCGGTCAAGAAATTCTTGAGGCCGACCTGCTGGTGACAGTCAGCCATTTCAAGTGCCACGAACTGACCGGCTTCGGTGGGGCAATCAAAAACCTGGGGATGGGCTGTTCCAGTCGCCAAGGGAAGTTGGAGCAGCATTCTAATGTCGCCCCGAAAGTGGCCGCTCAGTTATGCAATCTCTGCCGAGCCTGCCTACCGGCCTGTGCCCACAATGCTATCAGCTTTGACGAGGACTCTGCGCAGATCGACCCGGAAAAATGCGCCGGTTGCAGCCGCTGTATTACCGTCTGTGAACAAAATGCGATCCAGATTCAGTGGAACGAAGAAGCCGACAAGGTCATGCGCAAGATGGCTGAATACGCCCTGGGAGCCGTCAGCGGCAAAGAAAACAAACAGCTCTATATCAATTTTATTACTCAGGTCAGTCCATCCTGCGATTGCTACGGCCACTCCGATGCCGCTATCGTTCCGGACATCGGCATCCTTGCCGGCAACGATCCGGTGGCGCTCGATCAGGCCTGTGCCGACCTGGTTAACCAGGCAGAGGGTCTCAAAGGAACCGCCCTGACCGACGGACACGAACCCGGCGGGGATAAATTCCGCGGCGTCCACCCGGCCATCGATTGGGAAGTGACTTTGGAACATGCCGAAAAGATCGGCCTTGGCAGCCGTGAATATATTCTGAATCGATTAGCGCCCGCTGGGGAGAGCTGGTAGTCCTGACGCGCAAACTTCCAACTGAGAGCCCGCAGTCAGGGAAATTATTTTCCTCTCAAGATCGGCATTTTAATAATCAGATAGGATAAAATTAAAGATAATCTTATCGGGGGAGTCATAAATGAATACTTTAAAAAAATCGTGGTTCTTGTGCTTTGTGGTGCTGCTGTTTTTGTTAACACCGCTTTCCTTTGACTGGAAATCAGGGGATCTCTCTGCCACTGTGGCCTTTGCGAAAGGTGGTAACGGCGGTGGGAACGGGCACGGAGGTGGGAACGGGCACGGAGGTGGCAACGGACACTCTTCCGCTGAGGCTCAGGCTGACAATGCTCATGGACATTCTCATGGTCACGGTCTGGGTCTGGGGCTCGGGCAAAACAAACATGGTTCCACTCAAGACATGCCTTCAGGAAAAGCAAAATCCAAAGGATCAATGGCCAGTAAGCTCGGTCGTTTAAATGCGGCACATGCGTCTGCAACAGCGCGAGCCAATGCCGCGCCGCACTCGGCAGTCGGTCGGATTGCTGCCTACGAAGTCGCTGTCTATGAGCGGCAAGAGGTTCAAGCTCAGTTGAATGCGGTCCTGGAGGATGAAAATGCGACCCAGCAACAGTTGGATGAGGCCCTGGCTGCCGTAGCAGAGGCTGCTCAACATGAGGTCGAAACCCTAGCTGCTGCAGCAAATAAGAATATCGATGAAGATGTCATGCGTGCGGTGAACGAATTACTTGGCATTGAGCCCTTGGATACTCAAGAAGCGGCAGCGGAAGAAGCTGCCGCCTCTGCAACTCTCTAACCGTTACCTGTTGCCCTGAACCCTGCCACGCAGGGAACCGATTAATACATCAATCGAGCTGCCGCGCGGCAGCTCTTGTTGTTGGAGATATTCGTTGACAGCCATACGGGTGGACGGACCATAGAGGCCGTCTTCCGATCCTGCGGAGAAACCGCGCCGGTTGAGAGCTGCCTGCACATAGCGAATCTTCGGTTGAGTGTGCAACCCATCTGAACCCATGTCTTCGAATCGGTCGGCCAGTTGTTCGCCGATCTTTTTTTCCCTGTCCGTAAGCTCCGCCGCCAATTTTCGGAGTGCAATACTGGCGTTTCTCTGGCCATTCAGCTCTGCACGTTTAAGCCACATCCAAGCCTCTGGACGATTGGGGGGGGCACTGATTCCTTCACTGAGCAATGCGGCGAGTAAAAATTGGGCCTCAGGGTGCTTTGTCCTGGCCGCTTGTTCCAGCCAATACCGGCCCCACAGTGAATCTTTTGCTGTTCCATTTCCGTTCAGATAAGCCTGTCCCAGCTGATATTGGCTTCGGCTGTGTCCCTGCTCTGCCGCCCGGATCAGCCACACCATAGCCCCCTTAGAATCTTCTTTGGTTCCCTGACCCAGGAGCTTACACATCCCGACCATGTATTGCGCAGCAACATGCCCGGCTTCCGCGGCATCCAAAAACCAATTGTATCCCCGAACCTTATCCCAGCTCCACTGACTGCTCGTTGTATAATGAACACCAAGCCGGTATTGGCTCTCTGGATTCCCGGAAAACGCTTGCTCTTTCAACTGCCTCAGGTGGATAAGATCCGCATTATTTTGTGGCGCTGCGCAGCCCGACAATAACGTGCTACAAACAGCCAATATCACAAGAATAATTGATTTAAACATATTCCATCCCCAGGGATTCTCTTGAGAATTCATTGTCTCGGAAGCGTAGCTTTATTGTAACTATTCAGAACGGGTGCTGATGGTCTGGTGCCGCCCATTCCAAGGGCCGCATGAACCCATCCCTGGGGCTTGACTGTCGCCATCCGGGCGACAGACACCCTTTCCATGGGCATCACCAGCACATCTTGCTGAATAGTTACGCTTTATTTATCAAAGTAAAATTAGAGGCTGACCATTTTTCTGTTGAGTACGGAAGCCGGAACCAACTGCTTTCGTGAGCATTCTGCCGGCTGACATCAAGCAGGTGGGCCTTCTCACGCGACCAGTATCGGGACATTGAGAATAATGACACGGATAATCACGCCGTTAAACAATCTCAGGCCTTCAGGTTCGGAATTTTCGCCCCGGTGAGATAAGCGTAGATCAACTCATCAAGGCTGGGCTCACGCACAGACTTTGCGCGGGGTTGACGAAATTTATCGATGATGGGTTCCTCGACAATGGCAGCCTGCTCAGGAACCGGTTCGGCGACCGGAAGAGCGGTTGGCTGAGGAATAACCGGGGGATCAGCAACAGGTTCTGAAGGCGCGACCGGCAGGGTTTGAGCAGGTGCAGGAGCAACCGGTGCGGTCACACCGGCGAGGGAAATTCCAAACTTGACAATCCGGGCATCAAATTCCCCCTTCGTCAACCGCCGCAACATCCCCTTATGCTGTTCTTTGGCCAGCTCTTCGACAACCTGGCTGAGGTTGTCAACTTTGATGATGTCCGCATAGACGGTTTTCTGCGAAGCGATAATCGTACCGCCATGATAGAGCAGGGTGACCAGCTGCGGACTTTTCACTCCACTGTCCTCGGTCTGGACGTGAAAAGCCACCCCTTTATAATTAACATTATGATTGAACCCGACAATCATTAGCGTTACCTCAGAGAAATGTTGACAAGATAACATACCCCGCCATATGGGACAACAACGCAATGACCCTGCTAGTGTCCCGTGCGGCTAATCCTGTCTTCTAATTCTGGCCCTTTTCGGCGCTGCCTGCGTTGCGCAAACTTGACTTAACGCACGGCTAGGCCTGCGTTGGCACCGCCTTGACAGCGCCAAAAATGTCTCAGAATTCATTGACACGACTAACCGCACGGGACACTAGGAGGCTGGTGGAATGACACAAAAGGGGCTCGGCTGAAAACCGGACCCCTCATTTAACGGTCAGAGAGGAGGAGTTGCTTGATTTTTGCCACGGCTTCCAAGGCGTCGGCAGCATAGAGATCGGCACCGATCTCGTCGGCATAGTCCTGCGTCACCACGGCGCCGCCAACCATGGTGAACACCTTCACCCCGGTCCGGCGCAGCGCAGCAATGGTTACTTCCATCTGCTTCAGAGTCGTGGTCATCAGCGCCGATAGCCCTACGGCATCAACCTGCTGTTCTTGCGCCTGCTCGATAATCGTTTCCGCTGAGACATTCTTGCCGAGATCGATCACTTCGAAACCGTGATTTTCCAGCAGGGTACAGACGATATTCTTGCCGATATCGTGAATATCCCCCTCGACCGTCGCCATCAATATCTTGCCGAGGCTGACTATCCCCTGCCCGTGGATTTCTTTTTTCAACCGCCCGAACGCCTCCCGCATGGTTTCCGCGGAAAGCATCACCTGGGGCAAAAATATCTGATTTTTACCGAAACGCTTGCCGACCTCTTCGAGGCCGGGGAGCAAGCCCTGGTTACTGATCTGCATCGGGTCCAGGTCTTCATTGAGCGCCTGTTCGACCAGCGACACCACAATATCCTTATCCCCTTCGATAATCGCCCTGGCCAGCTGCTCACGAATCGTTAACGGCTGACCATCCGCGTTCGGCGCAACAGGCGGCAGGGCAGTCTGCTGAGCATAATGGGCGATATAACTTTCCGCACGCAGATCCTGCCCGAGCAACACCCTGACAGCACGCAGGGCATCCATCATCCGTTCATCTTTGGGATTAATGATTGCCGCCTTCAGCCCCGCATCCAAAGCCAGGGTAAAAAAGCTCGCTGACAAAACCGGGCGGCGGGGCAGTCCGAAGGAGATATTGCTCACCCCGAGGACCGTTGCCAAGCCCAGTTCATCACGGACCAGGCGCAAAGTCTGCAGGGTTTGCATGGCCCGTTGCTGCTCAGCGGAAACGGTCAGGGTCAGGCAGTCGATAATGATGTCCTCACGCGGGAGACCGATCTCCAGGGCTTCAGCAAGAATTCTCCGCGCCACCTGCAGCCGATCAGCAACTGTTTCGGGAATCCCACAACCATCCAGCGCCAGACCGATAACTGCGGCACCGTACTTCCCGGCCAGCGGCAGGATCGCCCGCAGGCTTTTCTCTTCACCCGAAACCGAGTTGATCAGCACCTTGCCATCGGCGGCTTTCAGCCCTGCTTCCAGGGCTTCGGGGCTGGAGGAATCGAGAACCAGGGGTGCCCCGGTAACCCCGCTGATGGCAAATACCGCTTGCTCCAGGGCCAGCGGTTCGTCAACACCGGGAGCACCGCAGTTGACATCGAGCAGGTCGGCACCGGCAGCAACCTGTTCCTGGGCCTCGCGCCGGATATAGGCGGTTTTCCCTTCACGCAATTCGGCAGTGTAGCCTTTTTTCCCGGTCGGATTGATCCGTTCACCGATAACCGCGCAGGCGGCATTCCCTCCGACCTCAACAACCTGGGTACGACTGGAAAGGAAACAGCGCCGTGTCGGCGGTGTCCAATCCTGGGGGAAATTCTGTAAAGCTTCCTGCATTGCTTGAATATGGGTCGGGGTGGTGCCGCAACAACCACCAATCACCCGCACACCGATGTCGATTAACCGCTGATGATAGGCAATCATCTCTTCGGGAGTCCCGGGAAAAACCGTGACCCCGTCGCGCAGTTCCGGCAAACCGGCATTCGCCTGGGCCAGCAGCGGCAGATTGGTCACGGAGCGCATCCTCTGCAGGATATCGTAGATGCCGTCGATCCCGAGGCCGCAATTGGAACCGATGACATCCACTCCGAGGGCATCGAGGGTGACGGCGGCCGCTTCCGGTGGCGTCCCCAACACCGTGCGGCCGACATCATCGAAGGTCATCAGAGCCATGAGCGGCAAATCGGTAACCTCTTTGGCCGCGATGACCGCCGCGCGTAATTCACGGATATCGAGAAAGGTTTCAAAGTTGATCAGGTCGGCACCGGCCTCAACCAGGGGAACCATCTGCTCGCGATAGATCTCGACCATTTCATCGAATCCGGCATCGCCAACCGGCTCAAGAAAACGGCCGGTCGGGCCGACGGAAGCGGCCACCAGGGTCTGCGGGTCAGCCGCCCGGCGGGCGATTTCAACCCCGGCGACATTGATTTCACGAATGCGCTTCTCAAGCCCATAATGCGCAAGTTTGGGTCGATTGCCCCCAAAGGTGTTGGTCTCGATAATATCAGCCCCGGCAGCGACATAAGCACGATGGACAGCCTCAACCACCTCGGGCTGCTCCAGATTCATCCCCTCCGGAGAGGCGCCGGGCGCCAGACCACGCTCCTGCAACATGGTGCCCATGGCACCATCCAGAATCAATACCCGTTCTTTAATGGCCTGGAGAAATCTGTTCATCCTCGGTTTCCTCTGCAGATTCAGATTGTTCATCGATCGTGGATTCCGGCAGCGGACCGGTCAATGGTGGTCGGCTGAGTGAAAAATCGGCATAAACCGGCTGGCCGATCCGTACATGCCCCTTAAGGGTCTGGCGCAACTCCCCGTCGATCAGGATTTGTAACTGGCGCAGGTAAGAAAAATTTTCGTGCAAACTGTTGGCCAGGCTATAGACGGTCAACAGCTCGGAAAGGCTGCCCCCGGGGTGAAAATCGACCAGATGTTTGGAGAAATTGACCCGCACCAGGTCATTTTCCACCTCTATATCAAGGATTCCGGTCTGTTTCGGCAGCACCGGCAAAAGCCCTTGCCGCGAACCGCTCCGCAACTCCTCCAGCAGGGAACGGATACAATCCCGATCATCGTCACAACCAGGAATTTGCCGTACTTCCTGTTGCAGGAAAAGCCCCTGCGGGTCGGTAAAATAAAGTTGCACCTCCCAGGCGGGAAGGGCTTCTTCAACAACGATCGGAATCCGTTCTGCCGGGGGTTGATCCTGTTGCAGGAACCAGCTGACACCGTAGCCCGCCAGAATTCCAACCATCAATAATCCGCACAATCCCAGTCCTAGCTTTTTCATCCGGCCCCCTGTCGCTAACCGATCCGCACCTGTTCGACCTGCGTCAGGTCACGGCCGAGGAACGCCCGGCCAACCCGTTCAAAACGGGTCGGCACATCGGTCACGTAGAAAGAGCGCTGCCCGCCATGCTCAGGTCGTTCCAAGCCCTGTTCACGGAATAATGCAGCAACACTGCAGGCCGTTTCTTCTGCTGAATCAACCAGCATCACTTTTGACCCGAGGATCTGCTGCAAAGTCTTGCGCAACAGCGGATAATGGGTGCAGCCAAGGACCAGGGTATCGATCTGTGCCGCAAGCAACGGCTGCAGATACTCCTGCGCAGTCAAACGGGCAACCTCATGCTCAGCCCAACCCTCCTCGGCCAACGGCACAAACAACGGACAAGCAACTGTGAACACCCGGGCATCGGGAAGTAACTGGCGAATCGCCTCTTCATAGCGCCCGCTGTTCACGGTTCCTTCCGTACCGATGATCCCGATCCGGCGGTTCCGGCTTTCTACCGCGCGCTGGGCCCCCGGTTCGATGACCCCGATAACCGGCAGTTGAAAACGCTCACGCAAGACTGGCAAAGCCACGGCCGATGCCGTATTACAGGCAACCACCAGGAGTTTGACCCCCTGCTCAACGAGAAAATCTGCCGCGTCCAAAGCGTACTGCTCGACCGTTTCAGCACTCTTGGTGCCATAAGGAACCCGGGCCGTATCGCCCAGATAAATGAGATTTTCCCCTGGCAGTCGCCGCATGATCTCTTTGCAGACCGTCAAACCACCAACGCCAGAATCAAAAATACCGATTGCTCGATGTTGCACGAAAATCGCTCCAGAAAAGTCAAAAACAAACTCAATTCCAGCCCGGCAAAAACGCTCTGAAAGAGCGCTGAACCGAGGGCGTCATCCTAGAGAAGCTCCCGCCCGAAGTCAAGATTTACAGGCTTTTAGCGATTTATCTCCAAGGAAAAATCTGCTAGGCTGCCAATATTTATATGTCGCCTTCATCACCGCCGGGACATCATCGGAGAAATCATTATGAATTGGGCCGATTTTAAAGAGTTTATGACCAATTTTCGCACCGACCGGATCATGCAGCAACTGGAAGCCTGGGATGTCGCCGACCTGAGCAGCAATCCCTGGTTTCTCGGCGGCTTTGCAGTGGCCATTCTCTTAGCTTATTTTCTCGGCCTGCGGGCCACTTCGGCGTTCCTGGTCGGTATCGGCGGTTTTGCCCTGGCCGTATCCTGGACGGTCGCCCAAGGGGTTGGAACCGCAGGCATCGAAAGTGGCGGGGTCTATATCATCATCGGTGGTGGGACCGTTATCGTCGGCCTGTTTATTTACCTGCTGTTCATCAAGTCGGAATAATAATCTCGGGATTGACCCCTGCCCTCTCTCTGTAGCAATATCGGCACTCGACAACTCAAGTTTCAGACGCGCGCGGCGAACCTGGCCACGGCTATTCACACGGAGATAGATGGATGAAAAAACGCGATATTCTGCTGCTATTGGTAGGATTGATCATTATCGGCGTCCTCTTGATGGCCCCGGAAGAGAGCACTGCTCCGGTTCCAAAAGATGAGAACCATGCCCGCTTTTACGGGATTGTCAAAGCGGAAGGAAAGAAAGCCGCCGAAAAATTCTGTCTCGACTGCCACAATGATGACGGCGTCCCCTTTCCGCCGGAACACCCGCCGAAAGGTCGCTGCCTGTTCTGTCACAAGGTTATACTGAAGTAACCCCTATCCGCATTGGCAAGACAAAGCCAGGGTCGTCATGCCCTGGCTTTTCGCTTCAGAGTCCCCGCAACAGAACCCGTTCGACATACCCCTCGGCGACCTGCCCCAACCGTTCCAGCTGACCCGGCGGATAAGCTGAAAGCTCCTGCCACTCAACCACCAAGGAATGTTCCGGCAGAAACTGCTGTAATACCCAGAGCGGAGCCCCGCGCAACAGCTCACCAATCAGCCGGAGTTCATTTTCACCGACCAGTTGCGGAACACAGGTGGTGCGGAATTCCGTTTCGATGGCAGCCGCCTTGACCAGTTCTATGGTCCTCAACAGGGGGGCGGGAGAAACCGGCCGGGTATGCAGTTCACCATAGCGATCCGGGGTGGTTTTGATATCGACCGCCAGGTAATCAAGCAGCTCTTCGTCGAGCAAGCGACGAATAACCTCGGGCAACAAACCGTTGGTATCCAGCTTGACCTGCAGGCCAAGTTCTTTCAGCTCACGTAAAAACGCTGGCAGACCGGTATCGAGGGTCGGTTCTCCGCCCGATATAACAACCCCATCGATAAACGACTGACGCTTCTTCAGGTCTGCCAGCAACTCATTAACCGGAAAATCAGGAAAAGCTCCCGGATCGAGCACCAGGCCCGGATTATGGCAAAAGGGGCAGGTCAGGTTACAGCCCCCGGTGAAAATCAGTGATGCAACCCGCCCGGGAAAATCGAGCAGGCTGGTCCCCTGAAACCCCTTGACGGCTATCGTACTCAGTTTTTCTGCTCCTGGTTGGCCAGATTGTACTCGGAGCGATCCTTGAACTCTTCCTTTTTCCCCCGATTCCATTGTTGTACCGGACGGAAGAAACCGCAGACCCTTGAATAAACCTCAGTTTTTGCGTCGCACTTGGTCGCCATAGCAATCCTCCTCGCTTTTCATTTCTTGAGTTAGTGTCCGTCCGGAAACAGCTCGTTTCCCATACGGAACTTCATCCTGTCCGTCCGAAGTTTCCGGAGAAACAGGAGTTGTCAGGCCGCCCGCCCCTCCTGCTGGTGGGGACAAGCAAAATGTTCACCGGCAATGTAACCATGGACCGGGCAAATGGTGAAAGTCGGGCTGAGAGTGAAATAGGGCAGATGAAAGTTCTCGGCAATCCGTTTCACCAGCAAACGGGCACTGCGCCAGTCCTCCAGACGTTCGCCGAGAAAACCATGGAAAACCGTCCCCCCGGTGTAGAGGGTCTGCAGGCTGTCCTGGTGACTGAGCGCGGCAAAAATGTCCTCGGTGATCCCGACCGGCAGCTGAGTGGAGTTGGTGTAGTAGGGTTCGTCCGTTCCGGCGGTCACGATATCCGGATAGGTCTGCCGATCACGATTGGCCAGCCGGAAACTGGTTCCTTCGGCGGGGGTTGCCTCCAGGTTATAGAGATGCCCGGTCTCTTCCTGGAAAGCTTCCAGCTGTTTACGCATGAAATTGAGAGTTGCCTTGGCCAGAGCCTGTCCCTGTTCGGTCTCTATGCCGCTGCCGAGCAGGTTCAGGCAAGCCTCGTTCATACCGATCAGACCGATGGTCGAGAAGTGGTTATCCCAGTAGCGGCTGCTGCGCTCGCGGATCGCCGAAAGGTAAAATTTACTGTAGGGATAAAGTCCGTCGTCAGTAAACCGCTCCAGCTGTTTACGCTTAATCTCCAAGGATTCAAAAGCCAGTTTCATCAGCCTGCTGATCCGCTCGAAAAAACCGGTCATATCTTCCGACTGATAAGCGGCCCGCGGCAGGTTGATGGTCACCACACCGATCGACCCGGTCAGTGGATTGGAGCCGAACAGACCACCGCCGCGACGCCGCAGCTCGCGGTTATCAAGCCGCAGACGACAGCACATGGAACGGGCATCTTCCGGATCCATGTCGGAGTTGACGAAATTACTGAAATAGGGAATGCCATACTTGGCAGTCATCTCCCAGACCGGCTGCAACCGATCGCTCTCCCAATCGAGATTACTGGTAATGTTATAGGTCGGAATCGGGAAGGAGAAGATCCGCCCGGAGACATCACCGGTCATCATCACCGCACAGAAAGCCCGGTTGAGCAGATCCATCTCGGCCTGAAATTCACCGTAGCAACGATCCTGCAGCTCGCCACCGATCACCACCGCTTCGTTGGCCATGTTCGATGGCACCATCATGTCCATGGTGATGTTGGTAAAGGGCGTCTGGAAACCGACCCGGGTCGGCACGTTCATATTGAAAACAAATTCCTGCAGGCACTGCTGGACTTCGTCGTAACGCAACTGATCCTGTGCGATAAAAGGCGCCAGCAGGGTATCGAAGTTGGCGAAGGCCTGGGCCCCGGCCGCTTCCCCCTGCAGGGTATAGAAGAAGTTGACGATCTGCCCGAGGGCCGTGCGGAAGTGTCTGGCCGGACCACTCTGCACCTTACCGTAAGCACCGGTAAAACCTTTCAGCAACAGGTCTTTCAGATCCCAACCGCAACAGTAGACCGACAACATTCCCAGGTCGTGAATATGAAAGCCCCCTTCACGGTGAGCCCGGGCGACATCGTCGGGATAGATTTTATTCAACCAGTAATTGCTGGTGATATTGGCAGCGATATGATTGTTCAAACCCTGCAGCGAATATCCCATATTGGCATTTTCATTGACCCGCCAATCTTCTCTGACCAGATAAGAATCGATCGCCTCAATCGATTCCCGCATGAACTCTCTGGTCTGACGCAGATTTTCGTGCTGTTTACGGTAGAGAATGTAGGCCTTGGCGGTCTGGGCATGACCATTTTCGATGAGTATTTTTTCAACCAGATCCTGAACATTCTCAACCGTCGGTACCCGGTCTTCTTTATAAAGAACCGAGAGAATACCACCGACCTGACGGGTAATTTCGGCTGATTTCTGCAGGTCAGTTCCACCGACCGCCTGAACCGCCTTGATGATCGCCTGGGCAATTTTCTCTTCTTCAAACGGAACCAGTCGACCATCACGTTTGCGGATGAACTCAACCATACCGGTTCTCCCTCTTTAACCCGAAACGGGATAATACAAATTTCATTCTATTCCCCTGCCCGAAGCTGTATACAGTCGACAATCCAAGCGGCGCATCGGGACAAAGGCTACCACAAGATATCCGTATGGCAATAGAGAAAAACACTATATCTAGTAGATTCCCCTCTCATTAAACACTATATCTTGTTGAATCAACTGTTATCAACCTGTGGACAAAACGGCTAACTACCGGCAATCATTCCTTGATTCTTGCCCCGTTGTACGCCCTGTGTTAAACCGGATTCTAAGCTGATTTCTCATCCTGATTGTTGGATTTTTTTATCTACGGTAACTGCATTCATTAAGTCATCCAACCTCTAACGGGCAGCTTAACATTCAATTAATCCATGGGCATTACGAGGCTGAATTGTGAAACAACTTAGCGGAATTGATTACTAACGGTTGTCATTATCGGGCCGTGAACAGAAAGGCCCAACCTGATAGCAGGGTGGGCCCTTTAAGTGATCCAAAAACACCATTTCCGCCGTTATGACCTGTTCCGATAATTGGCGACTTCGACTAGTTTTAGCCGATAAAGAAGACAACTGTGGCTTTTGAGCGGCTTGAAGAAACTGGCCTTAAGATGTTCCCAGAACCACTGCACTCGGTCCAAAGCCGGTGGGTTGCAGACCAACCGAACTTTTTCAAATCGTCCGCCTTGAACATCAGTCAAGTAGCGCAAATCGCCATGGTGGCGATACCCGTTGAGCTTGTCGAGTTGACGTTCAGCCCAATCGAAGAGAGATTTGATTTGAGGTGAGAAACCCAACAACCAGCCGAGTCCCTTTACCAATCCGATAAGCAATTGATTGGCTGCGCCAAGTGGGACACGCGGCACAATATCACTTGAATTCACCACCCGGTAGACGGGTGCCTTGATGTCAAAAAAGAATTCGTAGTCCCCGACTCTTGGAGCTCCAAACGTATAACAGGACCCCCCTTCGTCATGGCTGATATACTTGGTCGCCAGAAGCGCCAATGCTCCGCCGAGAGAATGACCGGTGATATAAAGAGGCAGTTTTTTGCCACGCTCATCAAAACATGCCTTATCGTTCAGTGCGAGTTTGATGTCGTCCGCCACCAGGTTGAACGCCTTATAAAATCCAGAGTGAACCCGGTAACCGTCTTTTTGCGTGGGGATAGCCTGAGCATCAGTCAACCAGTCGCCGATCTTCTGCTCTGTTCCCCGAAAGGCAAGAACCAGATAGGCAGGCTCGTC
>WTCI01000039.1 GCA_013138655.1 Desulfuromonadaceae bacterium
CATCGTTGGCC
Source organism: Desulfuromonadaceae bacterium (assembly GCA_013138655.1). Classification (GTDB taxonomy): domain Bacteria; phylum Desulfobacterota; class Desulfuromonadia; order Desulfuromonadales; family Geopsychrobacteraceae; genus Malonomonas. The sequence goes on from WTCI01000039.1 coordinate 12, forward strand.
GGACGGATCCGCGTGAAGGAAAAGCCGGTTCCGCCGCCGCTTTTATGGATCAAGGCAGTATTTTTAATCGCCTCGAAAATGCTCTCCATCGAGTCATCGATCGGTAACACGAAACATGCGGAGAGTTGGCCAAGCTCACGACCGGCATTCATCAGGGTCGGGGAGTTGGGGAGAAAATCGAGCTTGGTCATCATCTGGTAATAGTCGTCCTCAAACGAGTTTTTCTTGCCTTTTAGTTTCGGTTCAGCCGCGTCGATGGTTTGCGCGACACGGCGAAACATATCGATCGGTGTTTCCGTCGGCTTTCCGTTGGAATCGCGTTTGAGGTAGCGTTTTGCCAAGACGGTCATGGCATTTATAGACAGGTTTACCAGTTCGGAATTTTTGCCTTTAGACATTTAACTCAGCCCTTTCGTGACCATTTTTACAGAAAATAATATGACGAGATCGGTATTCTATAAGCACAACATTTTGTAGCTCTAAAATATAGACCACTAGATATGGTGTATGTCAAGCAGCCAAGAATTAAAAATAACACTTCTCAACAGATGAAAAAAGTAACTTCTTTCAAGTTGAAAATTATCAGAAAATTGCATCTCCAGAAATGGAAATTTGCGGATCGGGTTGGTTTTGCCGTGGTGGGTAAAATTATCAAAGGGTTACGCTTGTGGATGCCTGGATATTTGGGTATTCTGCCGCAGATGGGCTGAGATCTTCCTGCTGTTTATGCGAATGCAGGGGCGAATCTGTTTCACCACCGGAGCCATAAAAAATAACCCTCAGTGTTTTGAAAACATGAAAGTGTGAGAATGCAGACACCGATCTATCTTGACAATGCGGCGACCAGTCATCCGAAGCCGGAGGAGGTTTACCGTGCTGTGAATCAAGTGATGCGTGCGGGTGCCAGTGCCGGCCGCGGTTCGTATCAGCAGGCCCTTTCTGCGGAACGCCTGGTTTTTGAAACCCGGGAAATATTGGCGGATTTTTTTGCTGTCAATGCATCGGACAGATTTGTCTTTACCCTGAATGCAACGGCAGCTATAAATCAGGCTCTTTTCGGCTTGTTAAAAGTCGGCGACCGGGTTGTGACAACCCGTCTTGAGCATAACTCAGTGACACGTCCGCTGCGTGCTTTACAGGATCGCGGGATTGTCGTTGAAAAAGTTCCGGCAGATCCTTTGACTGGAATTGTGAGTCCGGACGATCTGAAAAGTTGTTGTCTTGCCGCACCAACCCGTTTGCTGTTGGTGAACCATTGTTCGAATGTTTATGGCGCCTTGCAGCCGATTGAGGAGTTAGGCCGTTGGTGTCGTGAACAGGGTATTCTGTTCATGGTCGATGGTTCTCAGAGTGCCGGTTGCCTGCCGATAAATCTTCAGGCGTTAGACGTTGATCTGTTTGTCGCTCCCGGGCATAAAGGTTTATTGGGCCCTCAGGGGACCGGTTTCTTATATGTTGCCAAGGGATTGCAACTGACCCCTTTAATGTATGGCGGGACAGGTGGAAACTCACACTCAGATTTGCCACCGGATGATTTGCCGGAACGCCTGGAGTGTGGGACTCTTAATCTGCCGGGGATTGCCGGGCTACAGGCGGCCGTGCAGTTTTTACAACGGATGGGTATAAATCAAGTTCGAGCCACTGAAAAGCAACTCGTAAAGAAAATTATTGATGGATTGAATTCTCTTGAGGCCGTGACTGTTTACGGCCCCGCCGATCTTGATCGACGCGGGTCGGCCATTTCGTTTAACATCAAAGGTTATGATCCGGCGGAGGTTGGTTTTCTCCTGGATCAAAGGAATGTTTGTGTCCGGGTCGGCCTGCATTGTGCCCCGGATGCTCATCGTACCATCGGCACCTATCCGCAGGGGACCATCAGGGTCAGCCCCGGATTATTGACCACTGAAGCAGACATTGAGCAGTTTATCGCACGGTTGGACTCCTTGCTTCGGCAAAAGTCTTGAAACGATGATTCACCTTTTCCGAAAGTAGTTTGACATGAAAAATTACGTTCTTGATACCAATGTGTTACTGCACGATCCCCAGGCGATATACAAGTTTGAGGACAATACGGTGATTGTTCCTTTGACGGTTATCGAAGAGATTGACCGGTTTAAAAAGGAACAGAGTGAAACCGGCCGAAATGCTCGACAGATTTCGCGGGTGATTGACGGTTTTCGCCAGCAGGCCAAATTGGTTGACGGGGTGCCTCTCGATCGTGGCGGCACTTTTAAGGTGGCGATCTATCGTGAAGAGTTTCTCAATAAATTACCTCCTGAGCTTCAGGTTGATCAGGGGGACAATCGCATTCTGGCCGTCGCCAAAGATCTGCAGGAAAACTCTCCTGCTGGATCAGTTTTTTTTATTACCAAAGATATTAATCTGCGGATCAAAGCTGACACCATCGGCATGATTGCCGAGGATTATCAGAGCGACAAGATTTCCGTAGACAAGCTTTATACCGGAGCCACCGAATTGCTGGTCAGTCGTGAAGCGGTCGACCAGTTTTATGAAATGGGACACCTGGAACTTGAAGAAGAATTCAATGCCAATCAGGGAATCACGCTGATCGACGAAACTAACCCGTCGCATTCAGCAATCGGTCGTTATGATCTCATGAATCAACGTCTGACCAACCTGTTGAGAGTCCCGAAAGAAGGTGTCTGGGGAATCCATCCACGCAACCGTGAACAGCAGTTTGCTTTTGATTTATTGTTGAATGACGATGTGCAACTGGTTTCCCTGGTCGGCAAGGCGGGGACGGGTAAAACCCTGTTGGCTCTTGCGGCGGGGCTGCTGAAAACCGCCGACGAAAGCGTTTATAGTCGCCTGCTGGTCTCCAGGCCGGTCTTCCCCATGGGGCGCGATCTCGGTTTTCTGCCGGGGGATGTTGAAGAAAAACTGGCTCCCTGGATGCAGCCGATCTTCGATAATGTTGAACTGCTGCTATCGAGTGTCGATGAGGGAGGAAGACGCAAGCACGGCTATCGGGAGTTGATCGATATGGGCTTGATGGAGATTGAGCCGTTAACCTACATTCGTGGTCGCTCAATCCCGCGTCAGTACATGATCGTGGATGAAGCGCAGAACCTGACGCCACACGAAATCAAAACGATCATTACCCGGGCAGGAGAGGGGACCAAGATTGTCCTGACTGGCGACCCGTATCAGATTGATAACCCTTATGTTGATTCTGCCAGCAATGGTCTTATCTACGCCGTTGAGCGGTTGAAGGGACAAGAGATTGCCGGGCACATGACCCTGTCGAAAGGGGAGCGTTCGCCGTTGGCGGAACTGGCGGCGAACCTGCTGTAATCAAATGCTGATTTCCAGAGATATTTTATTTCATGCTTTTACTTGCGATAGAAAGTTCTTGTGACGAAACGGCCGTCGCTGTCGTGCGTGATGGTCGCGAAATCCTCGCCAACCTGATCGCCTCACAGGTCGACCTGCATGCTGCCTATGGCGGCGTTGTGCCGGAACTGGCATCACGGCGACATTTGGAAACGATCAATCCGTTGACAGCAGAGGCTCTGTCTCAGGCCGGCGTCCGTCAAGAACAGCTTGAGGGGGTGGTTGTAACACGAGGGCCGGGCCTGGTTGGCGCTTTATTGGTCGGTGTTGCGTTTGCGAAGGCATTTGCGTATGCCTGTGGCATTCCGGTCATCGGTGTTCATCACATCGAAGGGCATATCCTGGCCATTCAATTGGAACAGCAGGTTGCGTTCCCTTTTCTGGCTTTGGCGGTTTCCGGCGGCCATACCCATCTGTTTCGGGTTGACGGGATCGGGCAATATCGATTGCTCGGCCGGACCGTTGATGATGCCGCCGGTGAAGCTTTTGACAAGGTCGCGAAAATGCTCGGCTTGTCTTATCCCGGTGGTCCGATCATCGATAGGTTGGCTCAGGGGGGGGATGATGGTGGGATTGTTTTCCCGCGGCCATTACTGAAAAAAGCGCATTGCGATTTCAGTTTCTCCGGGCTGAAAACGGCGGTGTTGAATCATCTGCAGCGGCTCAGGGAAAAACCGGATGAAAAGCAGGTTGCACAGATTGCGGCGGCTTTTCAGACGGCTGTTGTTGATGTTTTAACACAGAAAACCTTGCGGGCTGCTGAAGCAGAAGGTTTAAATCGGATTGTTGTTGCCGGGGGCGTCGCCTGCAATAGCGGCTTGCGAAAACGTTTTTCCGAACTGGCAGTGAAAAATGAATTAACGGTACATTTCCCGGCACCATTGTTGTGTGCAGATAATGCAGCGATGCTGGCTGTCGCCGGTGATTATTACTTGAAGCGGGGTTTTTCTTCAGACCTTGATCTTAATGCAGTTTCCAACTGGCCCCTGGAGCAGGTTGGGTTTTTTAATATTTAGAGGCCGGATTTATGTGGCGGCGTATCGGTTTTTTCAGACAATTCAAGCTGAACCTGATCCGTTTGATGAGACTTCAAGCGGAACCGGACGGTATTGCTCGCGGTATGGCTCTGGGGTTGTTTATCGGCATGACGCCAACGTTTGGTGTGCAGATGTTTCTGGCACTGTTTGTTGCTTTTATCCTGCGCCAGAATAAAATTGCTGCATTGATCGGTGTTTGGATCAGTAATCCCCTGACAGCTCCGCTGATTTATGGATTGGAATATGAAATTGGCCGACTGATGATGGGCTTGCCTCGTCCCGAGGCGCTTGTCGTGTTTAATTATGAAATGATCTGGGAGTTGGGAGCGCAGGTTGCTTATCCTCTCTGCTTCGGTAGCCTGATTCTTGGTTTGCCGGTCGCGATCATCGGTTATGCTGTAACCTTGCATTTTGTGCCGGTATTGCAACTGTGGAAAATCCCCCGCTGGCCGCGACCGTAGCAAAAGGTGATGGCGTTGCAAAAAGTCCGCCCTCCGGCGTTGCAGTGGTTTTTCAGGATCTCGACATACCATATGTATGCCTTCGCCCCTGAAAAACCACTACGCCTTGTAGGTCGAAATTTTTGCTTAGCCATCGCATTCTTTTTTGCGAGACCATCAAAGGAGAAATCTGGAGAATAATGGGTGCCGGGTATCGAACCAAAAAGCGCTTTGGTCAACATTTTCTGCACGATCTGACCGTCATCGACAAGATTATCGCAGCGGCGAAATTGTCGACGGAACAACAAGCCGTTGAGATCGGCCCGGGTTTGGGAGTGCTTACCGACCGCCTGCTGCCGGCGACAGCGCATGTTCATGTTATGGAGATCGACCGTGATTTGATCGAACGTCTTCAGGCCCGGCAGGACAGCCGTTTAACAGTGCATGCCGGTGATGTTCTTAAGCTGCCGTGGGTAGAAATCCTTCCAGATCCTCCTTACACATTGGTGGCGAATCTGCCATACAATATCTCCAGCCAGGTTGTGTTTCGCCTGTTGGATCATCGCCAACTGTTTCAGAGAATGGTGTTGATGTTTCAGCGTGAGGTCGGGGAGCGTTTGATTGCTTCTCCGGGTGGTAAAGACTACGGGATACTCTCGGTTCTATGCCAACTGTGGTACGATATCAGCGTCGTCACTCTGGTTAAACCCGGTGCCTTTAATCCTCCACCTAAAGTTGATTCGATAGTTCTCCATTTTCAACCCTTAGCGGCTCCTCGTGTCGATCCTGTTGACGAACATTTTTTTCGACGGGTTGTTAAGGCGGCCTTTACCCAACGCCGGAAAACGCTAAGTAACAGTTTGCAAGCATCCGGTTTCAACCGCGAGGAGATCTCTCGGGCGCTGTCTTATGCGGATATTCTGCCTGGCCGTCGGGGAGAAACCCTGGCGCTGGAAGAGTTTTCCCGCCTGACCAGATCATTGTTTCATCAGAGCGAATAACGTTTAGCTAATCCTGATGCACTCGCAAAAAGTCATGAGATGGCGACGCCATCAATCCTGTCTTGATATGCTGGTTTCCATCGACTATGATTCCATGATGGTGGCGGCGAAAAGTTCCTTTCACCGTTATAACCGTTCGAACTAACACTATTAATCTGCTTAAGGGAGCATGACATGAATGTGACCGTCACGCGGGGTGGTCGTTTGGCTGGGGCTAAAGATCCTGTCTTGCAGCGCGACAGCTTGAAGCAGGAACTGATCCGGCAAGGGCAGGTTGAGGATTTGCCGATATTTGTCAGCCTGGGTGATATCCTGCGACAGCATATACCGGAAAGTTTTCTTGTTCCGCTTTCCCTGGAAGAAATTGTCAAAAACCTGCGACAAGTCGGGCAGTTTCTCTTGCATAAGGATGCTGAAATTAAAGTTGTTCTACAGCAGTTGGGTGCCCCTGGTCACTACTGTCTGTTCAGTAATGCTCCTGATGCCAATCATATTTTTTCTTCGATTCAGGAATACCTGCATCATAAATTTCTTGATTTTAGGGTGATTTGCCACCCGATACTATCGGTCAATCGGGTGGACGGGGTTTTGCGGCAAGTTGCCGAGGGTGACGATCAATCAGCTCAGGAATCGTTCGTCTGGTTGGAACTTGAACAGTTGCCATTACGACTGGTCGATGAAATTCAGCAGGATGTCGAAGAGATTGTCACTGCGGCGGTTCTGGTCTACCGCCATCGTGACAAGAGCCTGCAAAAGCTGCGTGATCTTGCCAAGGTAGAAAATTTGGTCAAGTACGCCGATTTATTCGAGTGGTTACAGCAGGATAATTTTATTCCGGTCGCCAGTCGCTGCTACCATTGTGACAGTTTGGGGGCAGGGGAGGAAGTTGTCGAAGAGGTTGAGGAAGCATATGGACTGAAAGAATTTTATCATCAGCCTTTTGGCCGACAGGTAAAACCCGTCTCCTTGCAGCCTCCGCAGATAAAAAACATGTGTGAGTACGAAAGTGACGTGACCCTGGAAAAGACCATGTTCCGCTGTCAGTTGCATCGTTTCGAGCGCTTGACCTATTTAGGCTTCCGTGAACATCTGCCGGGCGGTGGTGGCCGTGAACATGCCTTTTGGGGTTTTTATACCCAGCAGAGCATCGACGTCAACACCTCGACAATTCCGGCGCTGCGCAAGCGGATAGAAGCAGCACAGCAGCAGCTCAAAATCCCGCATGACAGCCACAACTACCGGAAGACGATGCAGATCATCAACACCTTTCCGAAAGTCGAACTCTTCCTCATGGGGGACAATGAACTGCGGCGGATGATCAGGTCATTTACCCAGATGCATCGTCAGACCGGTGTTAAAGTCGTGGTTGCTCCCAGTGTGTCAGAGTCGGGTTTGACACTGTTGCTGATCATGCCGAAAGAATTTTACTCGGAAGAACATATCTCCCGTATGGAAATTTACTTGCGGCGCTATTTCAAGGCTAGCGCCGTTGAGTCGCGACTTATTCATTTGTCGTCAGATTACCTCAGTTTACATGTCAATCTGAGGCTAAAGAAGAAAGAAATCCGCATTGAATTGTTGCAGCTTGAGCGAGGGCTGACACGTTTAATGCTTCCTTGGGATCTGAAATTTCGAGATCTGCTGGAAAAGCATTTTGTGGCCGATTCTTTCGATATCTGGGAACGCTACAATAAGGCATTTTCTGCTGATTACCGGGCGAGAAAACATCCCCGTTTCGCCGTCAGGGATGTGCGCAATATCGAACAGTTGTCGCAGCATAAGGAGGATTTTTTCGATCTCTGGGGGCCATTTCATAAACGCGAAGTTTATTACTATCAATTGCAATATTACAGCCTGAAGGAAAGTTATCTGAATGATTTGATGCCGTTTCTGGAAAATCTTGACCTCAGTGTCATTGAAGAAGTCGATTTTGCCCTGGACATTGACGGTGTCAGAATCTTCATCAAAAGTTTTGCCGTCCGTTTGCATTCTCCCGATGCTTTACCTTTCAAGCAGGTTAAGGATCTCTTGGTTGATGCTTTGGAGGCGATGCGTAACCGGGAAGTAGAAAACGATTATTTACATCGTTTATTGCCGCTGACGGGACTCACCTGGCAACAGATTGATGTTTTCCGCGGCTATCGTAATTACTACTTCCAACTTGGCTGTCCTTTTACGAAACGTCGCGTCGCTTTTGCTCTGATCAATAACTTTGCGGTGGCACTGCTCCTCTACAAATATTTTGAGGGTCGTTTCAAGCCAAATGTTGCCTGGGCGGATCCGATGATCAGGGAGTTGGATGTTCTCTCGCCGATCCGTCAGCAACTGCTGGATGCCCTCGAAAAAGTCAGCGACAACAATGAAGATCGCATCCTGCGTACGCTGTTCAACCTGATCGATTCCACGGTGCGCACCAATTTTTATCTCCGTTACGATCAGGAAGATTACTTTTTCTCCCTCAAGGTGAGTTCTCTCGGTGTCATCGATATGCCGAATCCGCGGCCTCTTTACGAAGTCTACGTCCATTCAGCGAAGATGGAGGGGGTGCACCTGCGTGGCGGCAAAGTCGCCCGTGGCGGGATTCGCTGGTCGGACCGGCCGGATGATTTCCGAACCGAAGTCCTCGGCCTGGTCAAAGCACAGACGACGAAGAATGCCGTGATCGTTCCGGTCGGCTCCAAGGGGGGCTTCATCACCAAAGAAACCAGTTCAGACCGTGAGCAGATGGGTGAGATCGTCAAGAAGGCTTATCAAACCCTGATGCGAGGCCTGCTCGATTTGACTGATAACCGAACCAGTGAAGGGGTTGTGCGACCGCCGGGAATCATCGCCTATGATGAGCAGGATCCATACCTGGTTGTTGCCGCCGACAAGGGGACTGCACACCTGCCGGATACCGCCAACGCGATCAGCGAATCATACGGTTTCTGGTTGGGTGACGCTTTTGCGAGTGGTGGTTCGCACGGTTACGATCATAAAAAGCTGGGGATCACTGCCCGTGGTGCCTGGGAGAGCGTCAAACGGCTGTTCCGCGAAATGGGTCATGATACCCAGACCCAGCCGTTTGCCGTGGTCGGCGTCGGCGATATGAGTGGTGATGTTTTCGGCAACGGGATGCTTTTGTCGCGCCAGATAAAGCTGCTGGCCGCTTTTGATCATCGGCATATTTTCCTCGACCCTGATCCTGATCCGGAGGTTTCTTTTCTGGAGCGCCAGCGGCTTTTCGATTTGCCGCGTTCCAATTGGGAGGACTACAATCCACAATTAATTTCTGCAGGTGGAGGCATATATTCCCGGCAACTGAAAGAAATTCCTTTGTCACCGCAAGTGGCTAAATGGTTGGGAGTACGGCAGGGGCGTATTGATGTTGCCGGCCTGATCAAGTTGATCCTGAAATCTCAGGTTGATCTGCTTTGGAACGGCGGCATCGGCACCTATGTGAAGGCTTCGATCGAGACAAATGAAAATGCCGGTGACCGTGCCAACGATGCGGTTCGCGTTGATGCTCTGGAGCTGCGCGCCAAAGTCATCGGCGAAGGTGGAAATCTGGGATTTACCCAGTTGGCGCGTATTGAGTATGCCAACAACGGTGGTCGGCTCAATACCGATGCGATTGATAATTCGGCCGGTGTTGACAGCTCTGACCATGAGGTCAATTTGAAGATTCTCCTTCAGGTGTTGCGCCAGGAAGGGCAGGTGCAAAGCCTTCAAGCGGGGTATCAACTGCTTGAAGAGATGGAAGAGACCGTCTGCCAGGATGTGCTGTCGAATAATTATCATCAGACCCTCTCGATTTCTCTTGATGAAATGCGTTGCCAGGCCGATGTGGAGCCTTATCTTGATTTAATGGATCGTCTCGGTCGTTCCGGGCTGCTCGATCGTCGAGGTGAATTTTTACCCAGCCGCAAAGATGTTGCCGCACGCCAGCCCGCGCGGTTGCTTCGCCCGGAATTGTCTGTTCTGTTGGCTTACAGCAAAATGTTTCTTTATCGTGCATTGCTTGATAGCGAACTGCCTGACAATAAGGTTGTTACGCAACTTCTGTTCGACTATTTCCCGCAGCAGGTGATAGATCGTTACGCCGATCTTTTGCCGCAGCATCCGCTGGCCAAAGAGATTACCGCCACCATGCTGACCAATCGAGTGATTGACCAGGCCGGCAGTAGTTTCTGTCAGAGTTTGAGCCGTTTAACCGGCCGTAGCCAGATGAGCGTCGCCAACTCTTATCTGATTTTCGATAATCTGCTCGACGGAAACCATTTGCGTCAGGCTGTTTTTGCCCTCGATAACAAAATTCCGGCGGCTCGGCAATATGAGTTGTTGATAAACTTTGAAGAGGTTCTGCGTTCCTTCTGCTCCTTCGCCCTGAGTAATGGTATGGAATTGCCGGTCGCCGAAAAAGATCTGGAGCGGATTCACACTCAGTTGGAGCAGTACGCAGCATTGCTGCCGGATGTTCTGCCAACGGCCAACTGGCAGAAATGCCAGGTGGAACGTGATCGCCTGGTTGGCGAGGGTTTGTCCGAGGAGATCGCTTTAAAATATGCGGCACTCGATAAGCTTGCTGATTTCCTGCCACTTATCTGCATGGTACGGGAGTCCGGCCAGAACCTTGAGCAACTTGCTCGTTTGAAAGTCATGGTTGAAGAAAAAGTCTCCGGAGAGGCCATTCTCTGCCTGCTGGAAAAAGTTCCGCTACGTGACAGCTGGGACCGTCAGGCCAAGGAATCACTCCTTGGGTCTTTGCATGCGGTGATGGTACGACTTGTTCAGCAGGTTGCCATGGAAGCGGCTGAAAACCCGCAAGCCTTTTTCAATGTGCGCCGCCAGAAACTGAGAACATTTGTCGGCCTGCGTCAGACCTTGTTGAGCGAGTCCCCACAGAATTTTCATC
>WTCI01000171.1 GCA_013138655.1 Desulfuromonadaceae bacterium
GAAAGAAGAAGGGTACGAAGTCATCCTGCTCAATTCCAACCCGGCGACAATCATGACCGATCCCGACTTTGCCGATCGAACTTACGTTGAACCGGTGACCCCGGAGGTTTTGGCGCAGATTATCGAAAAAGAAAGACCGGATGCATTATTGCCGACCCTGGGCGGCCAAACGGCCTTGAATACGGCTGTCGCTGTTGCTGAAGCGGGAGTTTTGGAAAAATTCGGCGTTGAACTGATCGGCGCCACGTTGGAAGCGATCAAAAAAGCAGAAGATCGGACCCTGTTTAAACAGGCGATGGAAAAAATCGGTGTGGACGTTCCTCGCTCCAAGTTGGCTCACAGTTACAAAGAAGCGATGGCCGCCATTGAGCAGGTCGGTTTTCCGGCAATCATCCGCCCATCCTTTACCCTCGGCGGTACCGGCGGCGGGGTTGCCTACAACCTGGAAGAATATGAAAGCATAGCCCTGGGCGGGATCGAGGCATCGCCGACGAATGAGATCCTGGTCGAGGAATCGATCATCGGCTGGAAGGAATATGAACTGGAAGTGATGAGAGACACGGCTGATAACGTTGTCATCATCTGTTCGATCGAAAATGTTGATGCCATGGGTGTGCATACCGGCGACTCGATCACCGTGGCCCCGGCACAGACGTTGACCGACAAGGAATACCAGATCCTGCGTGATGCCTCATTGAAAATTATCCGTGAGATCGGTGTCGACACGGGTGGTTCCAACATTCAATTCGGCATCAATCCCCGGGACGGGCGACTGGTTGTCATCGAAATGAACCCACGTGTTTCACGCTCTTCGGCGCTGGCTTCGAAGGCAACAGGGTTCCCGATTGCCAAGATTGCCGCCAAACTTTCGGTCGGCTATCGGTTGGATGAAATTACCAACGACATTACCCGTGAAACGCTGGCCTCCTTTGAGCCGACCATCGATTACGTGGTCACCAAAATGCCGCGCTTTACCTTTGAAAAATTCCCCCAGGCTGATGCCACCCTGACGACACAAATGAAGTCGGTCGGCGAAGCGATGGCGATCGGCCGGACCTTCAAGGAAAGTTTGCAGAAAGCATTGCGGTCGCTGGAAATCGGCTCATACGGGTTCGAAAGTCGTTTATTCGCAAATCCGGATGAGTATCGTCGCACCCTGTCCCAGAAAGAACTGGATAATTTACGTGCCCAATTGCGGGTTCCCAACTGGGAACGGATGTGGTTTTTGGGTGATGCCGTTCGTGCCGGCTTCAGCATTGATGAAATCTATCAATTGACCGGCATCGACCCCTGGTTTTTGCGGAACATCGAACAGATTATTGAAATGGAATCCTTACTGGTCATGCAGAAAAAGCTGATGGCGGCCGGCGATCAGCAGTTCGTGGATCTGTTGCGTCAGGCCAAGGAGTACGGCTTTTCAGACAAGCGTCTGGCATTCCTCTGGGGAGTTACCGAAAACGATGTCCGGGATCTCCGGCATAAGCATGGAGTTCGCCCGGTTTATAAGCGGGTTGATACCTGCGCAGCCGAGTTTGAGGCCTTCACTCCTTATCTCTATTCAACGTATGAAGCGGAATGTGAGGCGGAGCCGACGGACCAGCGTAAAATAATGATTCTGGGCGGTGGTCCCAACCGTATCGGGCAGGGGATTGAGTTCGATTACTGCTGTGTCCATGGTGTTTTTGCCCTGGCTGATGCGGGATTCGAAACAATTATGGTGAACTGTAATCCGGAAACCGTATCCACCGACTACGACACCTCAGATCGCCTTTATTTTGAACCTTTGACCCTGGAAGATGTCCTGGAAATTGTCGCGATTGAAAAACCGGAAGGGGTCATTGTCCAGTATGGAGGGCAAACGCCGTTAAAACTTGCCGTCGCACTGGAAAAAGCTGGAGTCCCGATTATCGGCACCTCACCAGATGCCATTGACCGGGCCGAAGATCGTGAACGATTCCAGTCCCTGTTACATAAATTGAATCTCCGCCAACCGGAAAACGGTATCTCCCGTTTTACCGAAGAGGCTGAAAAAATCGCCGAGCGTATCGGTTATCCCGTTGTGGTGCGTCCATCTTACGTCCTCGGTGGACGGGGCATGGAAATTGTTTATGATGCTGAACGGCTGCGTGATTACATGACTTATGCTGTTCAGGCGTCCCCGGATCACCCGATTTTGATTGATAAGTTTCTGCAGGACGCCATTGAAGTTGACGTTGACGCCCTGGCTGACGGCAACGAAGTTGTCATTGGCGGAATTATGCAGCATATCGAGGAAGCAGGCATTCATTCCGGGGATTCAGCCTGCGCTCTGCCACCCTATTCATTGTCCGAAGGGATTATCGCCGAAATCCGTCGGCAGACGATTGAACTGGCACTGGAACTGAAAGTTATCGGTTTGATGAATATTCAGTTTGCGGTTCAGGGTGAGACGATTTATCTGCTGGAAGTAAACCCACGAGCCAGCCGAACAGTTCCTTTTGTATCAAAAGCAACCGGTCGGCAGCTGGCCCAGATTGCCGCCAAGGTGATGGCGGGGCAGACACTCGCAGAGCTTGGTGTCGCCGGTGACATCATCCCCAAATATGTGTCGGTGAAAGAAGCGGTTTTCCCGTTCATCAAATTCCCCAATGTGGATACCCTGCTTGGACCGGAAATGAAGTCGACCGGCGAAGTCATGGGGATCGACTATGATTTCGGCAAGGCCTTCGCCAAGGCCCAACTCGGTGCCGGGGTCAAACTCCCCAGAGCCGGTAAAATTTTTGTCAGCATCAAAGATTCGGATAAACAGCACATCCTGGAGCCGATACGAAAACTGATGGCCGCCGGGTTTACCGTGGCCGCGACGTCCGGAACCGCAGCGTACCTGAATCAGAACGGCGTAGAGGCAGAATGTGTCAACAAGGTTAAAGAGGGCCGACCACACTGTGTTGATGCCATCAAAAGCAGAGAGATCTGCATGGTCTTCAATACCACGCTTGGGGCACAGTCTGTTGCGGATTCCTATTCCATCCGTCGGTCAGCGCTGATGCATGAAATTGCCTACTTTACCACTGTGGCGGGTATTCACGCTGTCACAAGTGGAATTTTGGCTATATTGAGAGAAACTCTTGACGTCAATCCGCTGCAAGAGTATTATCCTTGTGCGTAAGCAGTCTCTGAAAACGTTTAAACAACCAGCTGGGCGGGTTTTCCCGCCCGCTGTTTTTTTTTGGGAGTCAGAAATATGAGCGGATCGGTTCCAATGACTGAAGAGGGACATCAGTGCCTTCAGGAAGAATTGAAACAGCTGATTCGGGTCGAAAGACCAAAGGTTGTCCAGGATATTGCCGAAGCACGCAGTCACGGTGATTTATCAGAAAATGCCGAATACGATGCCGCCAAAGATCGGCAGGGTTTTGTTGAGGGGCGTATTCAGGAATTGGGCGACAAGATTGCTCGGGCTCAGGTGATCAACCCCGCCGAAATCAACAGTGAGAAAATTGTCTTTGGCGCCAAGGTGACACTTTTTGACATCGATACGGAAAAAGAAGTCAGCTATCAAATCGTCGGTGAGGATGAAGCCGACATCAAAATCGGTAAGATTTCGATCACCTCACCCGTCGGCAAGGCACTGATCGGGCACTCAGTCGATGAGGAGGTCAAGATTAACGTGCCTTCCGGAGTGCGTGTTTACGAAATCACCGATATTGGATACAGTTAGTACCTCTCCGGAGTTGCCGGAAGGATACGATGAAGTTTTCACGGGGCAATGTCATTGGCATTGCCCCGTTTTTCTTGCATTTTTTCAATTCATCTGTGACAATCCTCCATACTCGAAAGGTCCATTTTAAATAAATTCAAGCACTTGGAGATGTCAATGAGCCAGAAAATCACCAAAGAGATGACCTTCCATCAGGTTCTGCAGATGAGCCCTGAAGTTGCCACGGTTCTTGGCCGATTCAACCTGGGCTGTGTTGGTTGCATGGGGGCGATGAGTGAATCGATTGAGCAGGGAGCAAAGGTTCATGGTCTGGATGTAGACGAGATTATTACGGCATTGAACGCTATTTTTAAAGACTGAGCCGGGCAGATGCCCCCGAGTATCTCAGCCGGTGACACGTCCGCGCTGCACCATCCCCTCGACAGCATTTGTGGTGTAGGCCCGCGGATGCTGTCAAAACTTACCAAGCTCGGTCTGCAAACGATTGAAGATGCGTTATATCACCTCCCGTTACGCTATGAAGACCGCCGGACTCTGAAACCGATCGCCCGCTTAACTGCCGGGCAGCAAGAGGTTTTCATCGGCAAGGTGCTGGCGGCAGGGGAGGTCCAGACATCACGTCAACGGCGGCGGATTTATGAAGTCATCGTCGGAGACAGTAGTGGCCAGATTTCACTGAAATGGTTCCGTTACCCCAAGGGCTGGTTACAGAAACGCTTCCCGGTCGGACAACAGGCAATCATCATCGGCGAAATCAAACGCTTCGGCAGTCTCCGCGAAGTTCACCATCCCGATTCTGAATTACTCCCCGAAGGTGCAGATCCCCTTGAATATTTGCAAAAAGATCCAGTCAATTTCGGCAGAATTTTACCAGTCTATCCCTTAACCGAAGGGCTCAGTCAAAAACAAGCGCGAAAAATACGGTATCCGCTGGTGCAGCAGCATGCCGCAGATCTGCGGTCGACGCTACCGGCTGAGATCTTAAAACGACTGCAGTTACTGCCGCTGGCCGAGGCGCTGCGGGGTGCTCACTGGCCGGCAAAAGAGGCCTCGCTCGAGCAGCTCCAGCAGGGGCGGGATCGCTGTCGTAAGTCGCTGGTTTTCGATGAATTTTTCTTTCTGGAGCTGGGTTTGCTGTTGAAACGGCAGGGGGTTCAACTGGAAGAGGGTTTTGCCTTTAAGGTCGAACACCGCTACACCATCCCGCTCAACAAAATGCTTCCCTTTAAGCTGACCGATGCCCAGCGTCGAGTGCTGGGCGAAATCAAGCGTGACATGATGTCGCCACACCCGATGAACCGCCTGCTGCAGGGGGATGTCGGCAGCGGCAAGACCCTGGTGGCGTTGATGTCGGCGCTGATCGCGATCGAAAATGACACCCAGGTGGCGATTGTTGCACCGACGGAGATTCTCGCCGAACAGCACTTTTCAACCTTTCATAACTGGTTGGAGCAGTTGGGACTGAAATCACTGATCCTGCAAGGGAGTATGAAGAGTTCTGAGAAAAAAGCGGCTCTGGAGAAAATTGCCGCAGGAGAGGTCGACCTGGTGGTCGGTACCCATGCGATTTTACAGGAAGGGGTTGAATTCAAACACCTCGGCCTGGGGATTGTCGATGAACAGCACCGCTTCGGGGTGAAACAGCGTAGTATCCTCAAGCACAAGGGCACCAACCCGGACATCCTGGTGATGACTGCGACGCCGATTCCCCGTACCCTGTCATTAACCCTTTATGGCGACCTTTCCGTCTCGATCATCGACCAATTGCCGCCTGGACGCAAACCGGTCACAACCCAGCTCTACACGAGAAAACAGCGGGCCAGAGCCTACGCGCAGATCCGTCAGGAACTGGAGCAGGGGAGACAGGCCTACATTGTTTATCCGCTGGTGGAAGAATCGGAAAAATCAGACCTGCAGGCCGCCACCGAGGCGGCAACGTATCTGGCTGATGAGGTTTTTCCGCAGGCCCGGATCGGTCTGCTGCACGGGCGGATGAAAGCGGCGGAAAAAGATTTAGTGATGACTGCGTTTCGCCGCAACGAGCTTGATCTGCTGGTGGCGACAACCGTCATCGAGGTCGGTGTCGATGTGCCGAATGCGACAGTGATGATGATCGAGCATGCGGATCGTTTCGGCCTGGCGCAGTTGCACCAGTTGCGCGGCCGGGTCGGACGTGGTGCCGAAAAAAGCTACTGCCTGCTGGTGCCATCGGACAACTACGGTGCCGATGCCGGAAGGCGCTTGCAGGTGATGGTCGAAACCGAAGACGGATTTCGCATTGCCGAGGCCGATCTGGAAATTCGCGGACCGGGCGAATTTCTCGGCACCAGACAGGCCGGTCTGCCCGATTTTCGCGTCGCCAATCTTCTGCGTGATGCCGGTCTGCTGGAAACTGCTCGACAGGAAGCTCTTGATTATATTGAGAAAACGGATATGCTGAAGGATCCATCAGCCGCAGAAGTCAAAGCAGAGCTACTGCGTCGCTGGGGCGGCCGACTGGAACTTGCCGGGATCGGCTGATATGCTTTCCGTATCACTTGAATTCAGGAGATATTCCATGCCCAATACGGGCTTCTTGAATTTTGTCTAAGATCACCTGTTTACTGATAGCAGATTCATCTATTCATACAAAAACATCGCATTTGCTATACTCCTCGGAGGGGTGCTGTGCATGTCAAAAGCCAATATAACGGTAGGAGAAACGGAGAAGACCAAGCAGGATTGGCTTCGGTTCTACGTCGTTTTCAATAATGTGCCCTATAAGGCAGGTTTGGAGACCGGCTGGGGCTTTTCCTGCCTGATTGAGGGCCTGGACAAGACCGTTCTGTTTGACCTGGGCGGCAATGGTGATGTTTTGCTCTCGAACATGCAACAGCTCGGCCTCGACGCCGAAGCGGTTGATGCTGTCGTGCTTTCCCATATCCACAGCGACCACACCGGGGGACTTGGAGCCTTTCTGGCGCACAATCCTGACGTCACCGTGTATATGCCTGAATCCTTTCCGGCATCGTTCCAGCGAGAGGTAAAATACTTCAGGGCAATGATTGAAACCGTGTCCGGTCCGTGCCCACTTATGGATGGTGTATTTTCAACCGGAGAGATGGGCCAGGCTATCAAGGAGCAAGCCTTGATTGTGGAGACACGGGAAGGGCTTATTGTGATTACGGGCTGCGCGCATCCTAACGTAGCTGAGATGGCCGAGCAGGCTAAATCGTATCGTGGCAAGAACATCTATCTACTGATGGGAGGCTTTCACCTGAGCAGCAAAAGTGATGACGAGATTCGAGCGATTATCAAACATCTGAAAGTGCTGGGCGTCAAAAAGGTCGCTCCAAGTCATTGCACGGGGGACAATGCAATCCGCATGTTTCGCGATGAATGGAAGAATGATTTCATTGAGGGTGGCCTGGGTGCAATCATCGAAGTGCCACGGTAGTAGCTGTATGCCGATTTTGTCGGCTCCATGTGGACGTGAAAGCTGTGTTAGATAAGTCTGTTCTCGGCCAGGTACCCATCAGGATTCACCCGCCCTTTGGCATAATCATCGTGCCACTTCTCCGGAACAGGCATCTGTTCGTACCATTGCACCCTTTCCGCCTCTAGCAGTCGCCTGGGCCGGCCCATAAAATCCGCGGCGCAATACACTTTTCTGCCCACTGTCATGGATAGTTCATCCAGCCAGACGGCACCTTTCATACTGCGCATCAAGTGATGGTCAAGAATAACAATTTCGATGTTTTGTGCCAGGCGCACCGCATTACTCCAGGCGCGTTCACGCGCGGCTTTGCTGAGCCGATCGAGATAGAGAGGCGGCCCGGCGGCGAGTACGATGTCCGGCCGCCAGTCCATCACCCGGTCCACGGTCAGGTCATCGAGCAGCTGGATGTCGGAGGCATGCACGAATACCCGGTTATCCATCTCGATCCGCGTCATCATCACGGTACCCATGTTGCTGTCCGATGCGCCATGGGGTACGGCTCGAGAAAATGACAAGGGGCCCTCCGAACGCCCTTCTGCAACCTGCATGTTTACTCTCAACAGGTCCGCCAGAGCATGGAAACGTCTGCTCATGTCAGCAGAAAGGTCGTCAGCGGATTTGCTCCAACAACGCAGTTCACGAAAACGGGATGGCAGCGCCTGGACGGACAACTGATAGGGGTTCGCGTCAACCAGTGGCACGTGATCACCGTGTAAATGGCTAAACACCACATCGGTAGCATTATTCAACACCCGCAAGATCTTCTCGCGCACTCTGCGCCCTACGGCTACCTGCAACGGATGGGGAAGCAGGCCGTGTCGCACATAGCCCAATGCCACGCCTGGATCGATGACAATGCGCCGATCCGGCAGCGACACCAGGCAACAAAGGCTGCGCACACCCATGGATTCCGCACCAATGATTTCAAGATTCATGCTGTATCTCCGGAGCTCATGCAGGGGACACAATAGAATGGCGCTAGACATAATGGCTGACAGTTAGAGACGAAAGAGACCTGCCCCTTGCAAACGTGGGTTATGTTGGGATTTTAGTTGAAAATTCCAACACAGAGCCAAAACCAAGGAGGCAGGTCATGAAAAAGCTTATCACGTTCATCGGACTGGATGTCCACAAAAACTCCATTGAGGTCGCTATCGCCGAGTCTGACCGGGACGGAGAAGTTCGCAGTTACGGCAAGATTGACGGCAGCCTGACAGCTCTTGATAAGGCCGTCAGAAAGCTGGTTTCTCTGAATTACGAACTTCACTTTGTTTATGAAGCCGGTCCTTGCGGCTATAATATTTACCGACATCTGACCGCTCAAGGTTTCGATTGCGTGGTGGTTGCACCCTCCAAGATCCCCAAGCAGAGCGGAGACCGCATCAAGAATGATCGACGGGATGCCGTCAAACTGGCCCGCCTGCATCGGGCAGGCGAATTGACTTCCGTTTATGTTCCATGCGTCGAGGATGAAGCGATACGAGATCTAACCCGAGCCAGAGAGGATGGCAAAGAGGCGGAAAAGAAATCCAGACAGCGGTTATCGGCTTTTCTGCTTCGGCACGGGCATCGGTTCACCGGACGGACCCTTTGGAGCACGGCCCATATGCGCTGGATAGCCGACATCAAGATGCCTCATCCGGCTCAGCAAATCGTTCTGCAAGAATATGTCGACACGATTGCTGAATGTGCCAACCGGGTGGAACGTCTTACCGGGCAGATTCAGCAGTTATTACCCACGTGGCAATTGTTTCCAGTG
>WTCI01000363.1 GCA_013138655.1 Desulfuromonadaceae bacterium
GTCTGCCGCTCATGACTCATTCACCCCTCCCGGGAGGCTGTCCGAGAATACGGACAGCCTCCTAAATGCTCCTTGACCCCGGCGAACGTCACCCGATGATGACGATTCGGACCGAGTTCGGCAATCGCCTGCCGATGCTGTACTGTGCCATACCCCTTATGCCTGGCAAATCCATAACCGGGCTGTTGACGGTCAAGACTGAGCATAATCCGATCCCGGACCACTTTCGCCACCACCGATGCCGCCGCCACCGACAGAGAACGGCTGTCCCCCTTTTTTAAGGTCTGTTGCGAAATTTCCACCGGCAGCGGGGTAATGCCATCGATCAACAAATGATCCGGCGACAAGGACAAACGACCGATCGCCCGTTGCATTGCCAGCAGGGTGGCCTGCAGGATATTGATCCGATCAATCTCCGGCACCGTTGCCACACCGACCCCGACGGCAAGCGCCTGCTGTCGAATCCGTGGATAAAAACGCACGCGCTGCTTTTCCGTCAATTTTTTCGAATCGGTCAGGCCGGGCAGGTCAAAGTCGTCCGACAAAATAACTGCGGCGGCCACCACCGGCCCGGCCAAAGGACCGCGCCCGGCCTCATCCACACCCGCGATTGCCCGAAACCCCCGTCGGCTGGCCAGTTGTTCAAAATAAAGGGTCGAAACCTCAGTGTCGTTGAACAGTTCCAGGTTACTCATGATGGCGTCGCCATCTCAATAATTTTTGCGAAAGCATCACTCATAGCACTCAAAAAAAAAGCCCCCAACAATCTGTTGAGGGCTTATCTTAGCGAATCCTGATCGATCAAACCATACGTTTTTCGGAAATCCGCGCAGCCTTCCCGCGCAGGTTGCGCAGGTAGTACAGCTTGGCGCGCCGAACCTGGCCGACCCGGACAACTTCAATCTTGTCGATGTTCGGTGAGTGCAGCGGAAAGATCCGCTCTACGCCAATACTACCGGAGATCTTCCGCACGGTGTAAGAAGAACCGAGACCACGGTTGACACGCTTGATACAGACTCCCTGATAAACCTGGATCCGCTGCTTGTCACCTTCGGTAATTCTAACGTGAACCTTGAGGGTGTCCCCGGCTTTGAACACGGGAATATCCTTCTTCAGTTGTTCCATTTCCAAATGATCAATGATGTTCATCCTTCATCCTCCTCGAGGTATCTATCCGTTTTTTCTATCAAGACGGTTTCTTCTTATTCAACAATTAAGACCGTAAATTGCGGCCCGTAACTTTTTTATCAAACTTCAGATCCCGGCGAATTCGTTCAAGAATCTGACAATCTTCATCACTCAACTCAAGCTGTTCCAGCAATTCCGGACGACGTTGCAAGGTTCGCAGCAACTGCTGTTCCCGACGCCAGCGAGCGATCCGGCCATGATCACCGGAAAGCAGCACTTCCGGAACGGCCATGCCGTTAAAAACGGCCGGGCGAGTGTACTGCGGATATTCCAACAGGCCATCCGAAAATGAATCGGTCTCGGCACTGCCGCGACAACCAAGCACTCCCGGCAAATAACGGGAGATGGCATCAATCATTACCCTCGCCGGCAACTCGCCGCCAGCGAGACCAAAATCGCCGATCGAGTATTCAGCATCAACGAGCTTCTGGCGAACCCGCTCGTCAAACCCCTCATAACGTCCGCAGAGGAAAATCAACCCATCCTCCTGTGCCAATGCTCCGGCACGTTGCTGGGTGAACGGCACCCCTTGCGGAGTCATCAATAAAACTTTTGCCTGCGGCGACCGCTGTTTCAGGTCGGCAACGGCCCGGGCAATCGGCTCCGGCTTCATCACCATGCCGTCACCACCACCATAGGGAGTATCGTCCGTCGTCTGATGTTTACCTTCAGCCCAGTCACGCAGGTTGTGCGCGTGAACCTGTAAAAGACCCCGCTTAATTGCTCGGCCGAGAATACTCTCTTGTAACGGCGAATCAAACATTCCGGGAAACAGGGTCAGAACGTCAAAAATCATTGTTCCTGTGGAATCAACCCATCAGGAAGGTCAACAAGCATGCGCCGTTCCTCCAGGTTGATCTCCTCTATGAACTGTCCTACAGCGGGAATTAACACTTCGCCGTAATCCCCCTTCACCACGTAGACATCATGAGCCGCAGTGGTGAACATCTGCTGCAAAAAACCGATCTCGCCACGCTGCCGATCAACGACCTGAAAACCTTTTAACTGGCTCCAATAGTACTCGTCGTCAGCAAGTTCAGGAAGTTCATTTTCCGGCAACTTAACCAGGCTACCGACCAGATGTTCCACCTGATTGATCGATTCCAGTCCCCGTAGACGCAATAAAACCTGCCCCTTGTGCAGAGTCTGTCGGCAGGGTTCTACCGTCAGCATCTCGCCCTCCGGCAGGCACAAATATAAAAGCTGAGCGGCTTGCAGAATCTCGGGGTCCGCTGAATGCAAACGAACCTTCAGATCACCACGCAGACCGTGTGTGCCTACGATCCTGCCAATTTCAACCAGCAACTCAGAGCGGCTGTCCATTGATATCTCTTGCCTGAAAAACCGACCCGATCCGCCAAACTATTCCATGATCTGCAGTACTGCGCGACGATTCTCACGCGTTGCTTTGGCATTCAGCAAAGTGCGCATCGCTTTAGCGTTACGACCCTGCTTGCCGATTATCCGCCCCATGTCTTCCTGGGCGGCTGCCAACTTCACAAGAACAGTTCCATCTTCGGCCTCTTCCTCGGAGATAACAATCTCGTCCGGCTTTTCGACCAGAGACTTGGCGATATGCTCGATCAGCTCTTTCATGGGTCATCCTCCGGGTGGATAGGGGGCCGTTGCCCCGGATTCGGACCAGTCGGGTTCAGGCTTTAAGCACTCGCCTTCGCCTTAAACTTGGCCCAGACACCGGCACCACGCAGCAACCGGCGAACCGTATCAGTCGGCTGAGCACCCTTGTTGAGCCATTCAAGGGCACTTTCTTCTTTCAGATTCAGCAGAGGCTGTTCCTGGCGCGGATCGTACTGGCCCAACATCTCGATGAATCGGCCGTCCCGTGGAAAACGCTCGTCGGCCACAACAACCCGATAGAACGGTTTCTTTTTTGCGCCACCGCGGGCGAGCCTGATCTTTACTGCCATGCTGTC
Organism: Desulfuromonadaceae bacterium; assembly: GCA_013138655.1. GTDB lineage: Bacteria > Desulfobacterota > Desulfuromonadia > Desulfuromonadales > Geopsychrobacteraceae > Malonomonas. The sequence goes on from WTCI01000363.1 coordinate 3,123, forward strand.
TTTCCTCCTGGTGTTTCTTTTGTATGTGTGACGAATAGTCGAAATTCGGTTCTTCTATTCCAAGTTTTAAAAAGGAAGCTGGCCACCACGACCGAGCATCCCCTTGAGCCCCTTCGGGCCCATCTTCTGCATCTTTTTCATCATCTTCTGCGCTTCAGTGAAGCGCTTCAATAATTGATTGACATCCTGCACCCGCGTGCCGCTGCCGTTGGCGATCCGCAACCGGCGTGAGCCATTGAGGATCTTGTGATTCAGCCGCTCCCGCTGGGTCATCGAGCGGATAATCGCTTCGATTTTTTTCAGTTCCTCTTCCGGGAGCTGCATCCCCTTAGCCTGTTTCATCGCCTTGCCGGCCCCGGGAATCATTTTCAACAGCGAATCGATGGAGCCCATTTTCTTGACCATCTGCATCTGCTCAAGAAAGGCTTCCAAAGTGAACCCATCCTCACGCAGTGCTTTCTCCATCGCCGCGGCATCTTCTTCCCCAACCGCAGCCTGGGCTTTCTCGATCAGACTGAGGACATCCCCCATACCGAGAATACGCTGAGCCATCCGATCAGGATGAAACTGCTCAAGGGCGTCCATCTTTTCACCCATACCGACCAGCTTGATCGGCTTGCCGGTCACCGCCCGGATCGACAGGGCCGCACCACCACGAGCATCGCCATCCAACTTGGTCAATACCACGCCGGTCAGCGACAACTGCTCATCGAAACTGGCGGCCATAGTCACCGCATCCTGACCCGTCATCGCATCGGCGACAAACAGAATCTCCTGCGGAGCAACGCTGGCAACAATCCGCTTCAATTCGTCCATCAACTCGGTATCGATGTGCAGACGACCAGCGGTATCCAGGATCAGGGTATCGAAACCATTCAGCTCGGCATACTGTCGTGCCCGAGTGCAGATATCGACCGGATCTTGCCCGGCCTGTGAATCGAACACCTCGACATTGATCTGCCGACCAAGGGTTTTCAGCTGCTCGATCGCGGCCGGACGATAAACGTCGGCGGGAACCAGCAGCGGATTTCTTTTGTCACGCCGCAGCTTAAGCGCAAGTTTACCGCAAGTTGTGGTTTTGCCCGCCCCCTGCAAACCACAAAGCATCAACGACACCGGCGGCTTGACGGCCAGATCAAGGGAGTTATCCTCTCCCTCCCCCATCAGCTGCGCCAGTTCTTCACGAACAATTTTGATGACCTGCTGTGCCGGGGTTAAGCTTTTCAGCACCTCCTGGCCTACAGCACGTTCACCGACACGGCCGACGAAGCCCTTAACCACCCGGAAGTTAACATCAGCCTCAAGCAGCGCCAAGCGTATCTCCCGCATGCTTTCCTTGATGTGCTGTTCGGTTAAATGACCGCGCCCACGGAGTTTTTTGAAAACTGAGTCAAGTTTATCAGAAAGTGTATCAAACATATCGCTGCTACGAAAAAATCCACGAAAGGATAAATATAAAAAAGGGGCAACCCCTTGTCAAGCCCAAAAACCCTCGCAAAACAGGCCCTTTTACGACAACCGCCGGAATTCTCCGGCCTGTTTCTGCCAGATTTCGGCAATGGCCAAATCGGTTTCGGCAAGCAGAGACTCAAGCTGTTGCCGGTCCGCCTGAGCAAACCGGATCGCCAAGCCACAATCGGAACTCAGCTGCCGGGGGATCGGAATCAGCAGGATTTCCAAATTTTCCGTTTTAAGGATTTTCTCTGCCTTCATCACTCGATGAATCGTGTGAAAAATCGCCACACAATCCCCATCTTTGACCACCAGAATTCTCCTCCGGAGCTATACACCCAGCTCAGCCCGGCCGCGCATCATGCCACGTTTGCCAACGACATGCAAGGGAGTATTCCAAGATCCCGACAATTGACACTGGTCAGGCCTGAAGAGTAGAGTGTAGTAAGTATCGATATCCAAATATCGCCTGAAGGGACCCCACCTACGTGCAAACCGACCACATTCTGCCGCTGGTGGCACTACTGCTTTTTTCTTTTGGTGCCAACTTGCCACTCGGTTTTTTACGCGAAACCAGTCGCAAATATTCGCTCCACTGGTTCCTCATGATTCACCTGTCGATCCCCTTTATCGTCGCCCTGCGTTTCATGTTCGGGTTCCACTGGAAGGTCATCCCTTTTACCCTCTTCTGTGCGGCCGCAGGACAGCTGACCGGTGGTCGAATTCGGCGGAAAAACCTCGAATGAATCGCCGAGAACGCCCCCCAATGAAACAGGCGGCAAAAGTCGCCAATCTCCTCAAGCAGGTTCTCGGTGACAAAGGCTTGGAGGATCGCCTTTCCCGCTATCAGACCTGGCTGATCTGGGACAAGCTGGTCGGCAAACAGATTGCTTTACGAGCCCGGCCACTCAGGTTCCGCCAGGGAGTCCTTGAGGTTCAGGTCGACCACCCGGTCTGGATGCAACAATTACAAATGTTGAAACCGAAAATTCTTGAAAAGCTGAACCAACAGTTGCCCAATGCCGAAATCACTGACATCTACCTGCGCAAAGCGCGGACCCCAACAGCGAAACAACAGCCGGCAACAGAACCGGAAGCACCCGAATGGCAGCAGGCGGAATTAAACGAAGAGGAAATTCGCGGGATTGAAGAGCAACTCAAGCTAATCACGGATCCAGAACTGCGCACCGGACTGCACCGCCTTATCAGCTTACAAAAACGCCTCGACAAGGGACGCCAAGGGTAAAAGCTAACGGATTGGGCTTTCGTACATCGACAAAACCTCAGCCGTGTAATCCCGTCCCGGCCCACGATAAACATACAGTGGAGGCACAACGGTCAGGCCCGGACGACCAGCCTTGCGCCCTTCAACCAGCACCATTTTGGCGGCTTCTTGTTGACGCGGATGAATCATCCGGAGGCGCTTCGGCTCGATACCACGGGTCGCCATCAGTGACAACAGTTCCGGCAATCTCTCTGCCAGGAAGATAATTGCAAAGCGACCGGCGTTTTTGAGCAACCAGGCCGCCGCCGCAACAAAATCATCCAGTCCCCCGGCAAGTTCATGCCGCGCCGCAGCACGTTCATTATCCGGCGCAATTCGTCCTGTTTCAGTTTTTCGATAAGGCGGATTAGTGACAACCAGATCGGTTTGGGCCGGCGGGAGGAGCTGTCGAATCCGGCGCAGATCACCCTGGACAATCTTCACCCTTTCCTGCAATCCATTCAAGGCAACATTGCGTTCTGCACGTTCAGCCAGCTGCGGCTGCAACTCAATACCGACCAGCTTCGGCACAGCACTCAAGCGAGCCAGCAGCAGTGGAAGAATCCCGGAACCACTCCCCAGGTCGACAACAGAATCATGCTCACAAATATCGGCAAAGTGCGCCAAAAGGATCGGATCCAGAGAGAATCGGTAACCCTTAGCTGCCTGCAACAACTTCAGGCCGCCAATGGACAAATCATCAATAGTCTCAATCATAGCAACGACTCAACACAAAACTTCAGCAAGGTCAATAAGTTCAATCCAAGAACCTGCTGGTGGACATAAAAAAAAGCCGACCAAGAAATTCCCGGTCGGCTTTTCAGCAAACAAATTGTGGCAGAGTGAATTACTTGATATGGCACCCTTTACACTTGGTCGGACCACCTTTTTCCTTGTGACAGTTTTTACACTGCTTGTGGTACGCATCCTTGGATTTCGATGCTTTTGGATCAACACCGTGGCAACTGGCGCATTTTTCATAACCACCGGTATGATGGCAGACTACACACTCATCCAGGGCCTGGTGTGCGGCGTGATCAAAGGTGACAACGCCCATTTTTTTCAGGGACATCTTAATTTCGGCGGGGCCGTTATCAGCAACCGCGACCAGAGCGCTGGTAGCAACAAAAGCGACAATAGCCAAGAGTACGAGCATCTTCTTCATCTGTGAATCCTCCTCTTTGTATGTTATTGGATCGTGTCCAGCGCTAAGTTAAAGCAACAGAAGCACAGGTGTCAACCGAAAAAAATGTATATTGTATACAATTTACAGGGCCCTAAATCAAACCATCGGCCATCAGCCTTTGCTGAACATTGCCCGACTTTTTCACGACACCAACAGCCATTTCATGCTTAAATTCTGACAACTTAGCGGCCAGTTCAGCATTTTCCGTTGCCAGAATCTGCGTCGCAAAAATTCCGGCATTGCGGGCACCGGCCGGACCGATGGCCATAGTCGCCACCGGAATTCCGGCCGGCATCTGTACCATGGACAACAAGGCATCCAGCCCCTGCAGCGAAGTCGCATCAATCGGCACCGCAATGACCGGCAGGGTGGTTTCCGCCGCCACAACACCGGCCAGGTGCGCAGCAGCACCGGCACCGGCGATCAGCACCTTGATGCCGTTGTCGCGTGCCGCACTCACATAGGTTGCCGTCCGTTCCGGGGTCCGGTGGGCACTGGAAACGATCATGTCAAAAGGGATGTCAAACTGTTTGAGCACTTTGGCTGCCTCAGCCATAATCCCGTAATCATTATCACTCCCCATCAGAATGCCGACCAGCGGTTTCTTCTCACTCATTGCTAACTCCTCAAAAATGACTATCTATTGATGGTCTCGCAAAAAA
>WTCI01000358.1 GCA_013138655.1 Desulfuromonadaceae bacterium
TTGTAAATGGCAGCAGTGAAAACAGAAAAGCAAGCAGCAGTGTTCGAATTTTAATCATCATCTGGATACTCCTCATCGAACAATACTATCTACACCCCGGCACAGGTTCTACCGGCCTGCTGGATGCACCAAGAATCACGTTGCAGACATCCCCGCCGTCAGCTGGTAGCTTTGTACCGACCAGCTTGCGCACGGGGACATGCAGCGGGCTGGTGATCCAGCTTACCGTTGTACCGATAATTCCCCCCGGCTTGATTCCCATGTCGAAATCGGTAAATTTTCCAGAGACCTGGAAGGGTGTTGCCAGGCTGAAAAACTGAGGTTCTTTAGGTGTGGGTACCACGGAAAACTTGAAGTTTCCCTGTTTGAAATCTGCCTGACCGGATCCGCAGATGCGTATCCGGGATGTGTCGATGACAAAGGTTTCAGGGGTCAGTACCCCATCTTCCATCTTCAGGCGACTGACCAGGCAGTTGATCCGGGATTCATCCTTTGCACCCTGCTCCACTATCGATGCGATGAGATTGACGGCCCAAAGATCAATGACCCCGGAGCGCAGGTTCACGGGATGACCGGAAAAGTCGAAATGTCCATTCGCATGTTTCAACAGACCGGACACGTTTTTCGCAACGGTTTTCAGGTTGACGTCCAGATTTATTGTACCTCCGATGTCAGTATCGGGGTCCACCTGCCGGGCCAGCACACCAAAATCAAAGTTCTCCGACTTAACCCGTACTTCTGCGTCGGATGCCGTATCACCGGGTTTCAGGGACAGGGCCAACTCGAATGACCCACCGGGAAGCCTGAGCGTCACGGGGTCCAGCTTGAAACGGCCTTCATTGAGCGTGCCGACCAGCAGACCACTACCCAGTTCGTCCTTGCCGGAGAGCACCTTTTCAACAGCCACTTCCAGACTGACGTTCACTGCCTTGAGAACCTCAGGGCTCATGATTGCCTGTAGCTGGCCATCTCCAGCGGTTGCAGGCGTCTTCTCCGGCGTTGTTGCCTGATTGCCGCTGCTGCCCTTGTCCACCGGTTCAGGGGACCATTCACCCACATCGAAATCATCCAGCTGGATCAGGGGGGAGGACAATTCAATGGAGGCAACGGCCGGTTGGCTGGTGATGTTCACTTTCATACTGCCCCGCAGGCTGCTTTCCCCTACCTGGATCAGGACTTTTGACAGATCGATCTGGCCTTTTTTCCGGGAAGAAAGCACGGCATCTGTCTTATAGGCTTTGATCGGGGGCAGGTCCAGGTCAACGAGCTGATTGAGGCTGCTCAGTGACTCCCCGGCCATGCCGACCTTGAGTTGCAGGAAGTCGGAACCCGGCAGGATGTCAATGCCTCCTTCGATATCGAAACGCGTCCCGGCGATTTCCAGAGACAATGCCACCCATGACCGGTTCTCCTCAATAAGTTCCTGAAGTGATCCCAGGTTCAAGTCTCCCGAAAAGCTGTGTTTGAGCAGTGACCCCTGCATGGTCAGGGTCAGCGGCTCTCCCGGCAGGGCGGTACCCGAGCCGCGATCCAGCCTGAAGCTGACCGGCTGCTCACTACCCGGTTCCTGGTAAGAGACCAAGACATTGGAAATCTCCAGGCTCTGGATGACCAGTGAGTCGGATGTCAGTTTAAGGGTACCGGAATCCGGAAGTGCTTTTTCTTCTCTCTCAGGTTTTGCAGCACCGTTTTCCGGAGGGTTAAAAACCCAGTTTCCCGCACCTTCGCTATTCTTGATCAATTGAACGTCAAGCCCGTCGACAGAAACACCCCTTATATGAAGCTTGCCCTGCAACAGCGAAAGCAGGCTAAGGCTGAGTTTGGCCTGCTTCATCACCAGCAGATCCTTACCTGAAAATCCCCCGGGGTTGCCGATGTGAATGTCTACGATTTCAACAGCGGGCCAAAGGGAAGTGGAGAGATTGAATTCTCCTTCGATTCTCACTGGACGATCGAGATACCCGGAGGCAGCCGCTTCAACGAGCCCCCGCTGTGAACCCAGGTCCACCTTTATGGGAACGAAAGAGAACAATACCAGCAATGCCACCACCAGGGTCAGCAGTGCAAGTACACCGGCCAGGCTCCAGCGAAGTGCTTTGTTGAAACTCATCCGTTCTTTCCAGGAGTCACCAACCTTGAAGCTATTTGTCAGGCGTGATCCGGGTAATCTTGCCGCCCTTCAGACCAAGCCCTCCAATCAAGCCCTTCTGGTCGAAGAAAAAGGCGTAGATATCATCCTTGCCCGTGGTCGTGGTAAGCGAGCCTGCCAGGCCCTCGTCAACAACGGTGATACTCGGGCCGAGGCCGATCTCCCATCCATCACTTTTCTGCAGGTATTCAAACGCTTTATTGTCCATGAAGAACAGGGCATAGCCATATTTCTGCACCCCTGCCTGAAGCCCGAATGAGCCCTCCGCCGTGTTGTAATATCCAACTGTCTTGCCAGCCACCCGGAGCGCACCCTCTCCGTATTGTCCGCCGACCATAAACCCGGCCTTGACTACTTCCGGGAAGACCAGGATGGCCCTGGCCGACTTGGCCTGTTTCTTCGCCGCGGGCGTCTTTTCGTACAAAATCTCCAGAGCAGCATCAACCTCGCGGTCAATCTCGGCGGCGGAAGCCGCAACAGCCGGCTGCGGGCCCAACCCGGCAAGGACCGCTGTCGCGCATAGCAGCGCGAATCCGAACAATCGAGTATAAATTCTGTTGTGCATGATTTTATTCTCCTTTTACCGGGTCACCGCCCCTTTCCCCCGGAGACGGGGCTTTAGCCCCGTTCTGGGCGGGACTAAAGTCCCACTTCCAGACCAATCCAGGTTTAAGTAAGCGCTATTCACTACTGAATGACTTGCATCAATCTTTTTACAAGCCTGGTTCTATGGTGGCCTGCCTTTCTGGTCAGTCTATTTCGGAAACAGGAACTGCTATGTGAAGGATACAGTCCAGTCCTGCAGCCGACGAGCCCGGCAATAAAACAAATCAGGATCATGATCGCAATCAGGTTGACCAGGGCAACCCCGCCGACCGTGTCCACGGGAATCCAGTC